>CAMWUB010000113.1 GCA_947177345.1 uncultured Ruminococcus sp.
TTGCTTGATCTTCTTCTGACCATGTTGAAGATACCCATACTTTTTTTTTGTTAAACTTTTATATATTTTTTTTTACGTATGTTATTTTTAATAGCTGATTATAGGTCACCACTTATTTACATAAAAGCAAATTTTTCTCTATAATAAGCCTTAAACAGACGGTGACCTATAAAAATTTATAGGTCACCTTTTAGCCGATTGAAATACTGTCAAGTGAAATTCCCTGATAAACCCAGCCGGTCTTTTTATGTACCTTGTTATATCTTTTTAAAATTTCTATACCGAATTTACGGGACGGCATTTTATACTCATTACTTTCACTGCACCACTGGCAATAAACCGCATAGAGTGCCTGAGCCTTGACTTCACCGCCCTGTGCAACGTAATCAGAGGCAAGAAATGCTGAAATAACATCCATTTCGTTGCGGTACTCCTCAACGGCATCGGCAATTACTTTAGGCATACGGAGTCCCTCAGACTTCCACATCCGGTAACCCTCAACAGCCCACGCTAAAATATCCGGTAACTCTTCTTCAAGTTTATGCGGTAATTTCCTGTCCACAGCCTGTTCCGGAATGGTGACACTGAACGGGATTATATGAATACGTCGCCAAATTCCTAAGTCAGTGCCACGGATAGTCGGTTTATGGTTGGTCGCCATCCACAGCTTGAATTCCGGTCGGAACTCAAATTCATCTCCGTAAAGTTTACGGGCGGTTATCATGTCATCACCGGTCAGTTGCTTGATAAGTCCCTCGTTAAGCCTCATGCCCTCGTTTGGTTCAACCGATGTCACAAGCCTTGCACCTTTCAGACGTGCAATATCGGAGTTTGCAGTGTTCGTACTTGTTTTAACCATGATGCTTTCCGGCTGAATATTCGTTGCATAATCACCCATGATTTTCCGGACGACTTCAAGAAAAGTCGACTTGCCGTTTCTACCCGTACCATACAAGAAAAATGCACACTGCTCCGAAGTATCGCCTGACAGACTATATCCTAAAGCTTTCTGAATATATCGGATTAATTCTTTGTCGTTATTGAATATCTGATTAAGAAAAATAATCCATTTTTCAGGGATTTTCGGATTTTCAGGCATTGAAGTGCCAAGCATACGGGTCATTAAGAAATCGGGCTTATGCCCTGCCAGCGTCATAACGTTCAGATTGAGTACACCGTTCTGAACGTTAACAAGAAATTTATCTGCGTCAAGTTCGTTCGGACTTACGGCGATAAGATGTTCCAGTTCCTTGACCATAGCCTTTTTTGAGTTGTTGGAACGTGTTTTTTTCATATGTTTCTGATAGTCCGGTAACATTTCGCCGTCCTGATACTCCGCCCAGAGTTTAAGTTCGGATTTCATGCTTTCAAGAACCCTGTCCGCCCACACAAAAACACCACCTTTTATATCATAATTCCATCTGCCATCACTATAGCAGAGCCAACGCCTGTCGGTATAGCAGTATCTCATCACGTCACCACAGAGGTCGTACATTCGTTGAGAATTGCCGGTATCGTCGAGAGTATGCATATTTTTACAGGTATCGCCGGTAGAATTGACATTAGTCTGAGTACTTCCGAAAGAAATAGAATAACTATCAGTTTTCTGCGGTTTATAGACTTCTTGACAGTTATCAATGGCTTTTTTCATGATAAGTTTTCCGTATGTACTGCCGGAAGTCCGCCTGTCCCATTTGTCACGCATAAGACCGGATTGTCTGAATATATCGTCCATTTTTGTTATGTCACGTCCGCCCCAGAACGCCAGCATATTACAGAAAGCCATATCCGCCTCAGATTGTGACGGATAATCCGAGAAATCGCCGTTATAAAGCCGTCTGAATTTGTCACCGGATTTTGATGCAAGGGCTTTTTCAATAATCTCATAAACTGGCAAATTTACCGGAATTTCCGGTATACTGACAGTCGGAGCAGGAGCGAATTTTTTCGGTTTGTCGGCAGAGAGATATTTACTATGAAGTGGCTTTATACTTTCGGTGCAGTCCATAACCGGCAAAACGTCGTCAGGGTCAAGAGGATTTCCGGTCATGATAAAATACCGTCCTTTGTCGTACATTTCAAACTTGCCCTTACGTCTTGCACCCTCTGGTAACTTTCCACGGCAGATTATGTGCAGTCCGTGACATGACTGAGACAGTTCGGTATAGCTTTTAAGACCGTCCACAAAGTCCGAAACAAAGTTCTTTTCGCCCCAATAAAAACCATCTATTTCGGGTAAACAGTCATCTAAATCAACGCCAAAATAACCCGAACCGGAAAACATAAAGCCGATTCCGGAATAGTCCCGTGAAGCCGTTACAGCGGTCTGAAAGTCGCTCCACGTCTCCGGATTATTTGACATTGCCTGACCGCCGGTTTTCGGATTGACGGGTATTTTTTTGATGCCTGAATGACTTTTCGGGTCAGGTTCAGACCGCCAGCACACCCACTGCGGACATCTTTTTAACTCATCAGGAATTTTTTCATACATACTAATTTCCTTTCAAAACGTTCACAGAAGAACAGTTTTTCGTTCTTCTGTGATTTTTTTATACAGTCTGTATTAAATCAGAACGGCAAGTCACAATCGCTGAGAAGTTCTTCATAGTCGTCCATACCGCCGTAATATGTGCCACTGTTTGCGAACGTCTCCGCCGGACGCTGTGCCACTGTATCACTTGTAACAGCAGTCTTAAAAGTATGTCTGCATTGAAGGAATTGCGATTCATTCATATACTTGACTTCCTCATAAGTCCTTCCGTTGTACTCACGGTGACCGACAGTCACACGCATGATTTTTCCGCTGAGTTCGTCGCAAAGACTATAAACGGTTTCATAGCTCTTTCCGGACGGTAGTCTTACAGCCTTAGCAAGCTGCATAATCTGCTTGAAACTGTACCCCTGCACCTGCATATCCGCCTGAGTAGGCTCACGACGTTTCCATAAAGTATGGAAAATCAGGCGATTTTGGCACTTCTGCTCGACGTCGTTCCTGATGACGAGCGTAAAATTTAGACCTGTTGCACCATTCGGGGTGTTGCGTTCCTCGATTTTTGTAATGATGACCTCATATTCGCCTTTCGGAATAAGGTCAAAATCCTGTACGTCATCATAATTCGTTGAAAATCCCATTTTATTTACCTCCATTAATTAAATTCAATGCGTCCTCTGAACTCCGGCAGATTCCGGCAATAACGCCGTATTTCCGCATGTTTTCGAGGAATTTTTTCTGTTCTGCTGACGGTCTGCCCTTTGGTGTCTTGACTTCGATAAAAACCGCTTTGCCGTCAGACTTCCGGAAACCGAATAAATCGCTGAAACCCTTTGGTAAACCTGTACTGAAATACCGTCCGTCTTTTGTGCAACCTGCACCAACATTCCCACGAAAAATCACGCAAGTATCAGACAGTGCAAGCCGTATTTCGTTCTGTATTTTGTGTTCTTCGGTCATAACCAACCTCGCTGTTTTGCCTGATAGTATATCCAGCCAAGCTTATAATTTTTTTGTTTTGCATATTTCTGTAAATCGTGTATATTTCTGCACTGGTCGGGCGAATCGTCATATTTCAGCGTAAAGCCGGTAATCTGCCGGAGTTCCGTACTTTCTTCAACGTCAAGCGAACGTTCTTTTTTCGGAAAAGCATACCCGCACTCCGGACAGATTTTCGCATCATCTTCAGGCTGGAAAGTACAGAAACATTCCGGACACTGCAAGACTTTTATTTCTGGTAAGTCGTCCGATTTTTGACGGGCTTTTTTCGGCTTGCTCTCAAGAGTCCATTGACGGTCTGCATCGGGCATTCCGAAACGGGCGTAGTTGCCGACGTGGTCAATGATTATTGCCGATTTTTCGGGTTTATATCTCATGGTACGCATACTTTGCTGGATAAAAAGCGTTAAACTTTTTGTCGGTCTGAGGAGAATAACGCACTCACAGTCCGGAACGTCAAAGCCTTCGCTGATAATATCAACATTGCAGAGAATTTTAATTCTACCGTTCCGGAAATCCTCAATAATACGCTGTCTTTCGGTTTTCGGAGTTGTACCGTCAATATGTACTGCCTGAATGCCGTTGTCCTGAAATTCCTTTGCCATAGCCTCAGAATGCCTGATTGAAACGCAATAGCAGATAGCTTGTTTTCCGTCCGCAAACTTCCGGTAGTGGCTTATGACATCACCGAAGACAGTCCGGTTAAAAAGAACGTTTTCTGCCGATTTCACCTCAAATTCACCACGTTGAATTTTTATTCCGTTCAGGTCTGCGACCGTCGGAGCATAGTAAGTATATGGCGACAAGAAGTTATTTTCAATCAGCCATTTTGCCGAAACTCCTTCAATCAGAGTTTCATAAACATCACCCAGACCAGAGCCGTCAAGCCTGATGGGCGTTGCAGTGACTCCCAACCGGTAGGATTCTGGGAAAAAATCATAGATTTTCTGGTAACTCATGCTTTTGCTATGGTGGCTTTCGTCGGTTATGATGAGTGACGGCAGACTTAATTTTTTCAGTCTCCGGCAAGCGGTCTGAACCATGCAAATCTGACAGAAATTCATGTCAACGCCCCACGCCCTGAAAGTATGTTCTATCTGTTCGCACAACTCAATCCGATGAACCAGAAACAGCACACGGTTGAGTTTTTGAGTAGTCCGTTTTGCAATCTCCGCAACGATTACGGACTTTCCGCCACCGCATGGAAGTACGATACACGCCGATTTTACACCACGCCGAAAAGTATCATGTACTTTCTGCACAAGTGCTGTCTGATAAGGTCTGAGATTCATTCTTTCGCTCCTTTAGCTTTTTGATTTCGGCAGTCATACACTTCCAGCAAAGTTTCCTGCCGTAGTTTTTCAGCGTACCTTCGGCGATTTCGTCCGCTGTCTTTTTTGATTTTCCTGTGATGACTTTTCCGCAGTCGGTGCATCGGTGAGGCTCAACACCCTCATCAAGCCACTCTTTCAGGGATTTTCCGAGTTCAGGAGTAATTACGCCCGACCACTTATCAAGAAAAGTAGTATCTTTTGATGCACTTGCGACGTGATTTCTTGCAATATTCAGCACAATATCAAACTCATACTCGGTATTTTCACGCTGTACCGGTGCAAGTCCGATTTTCACCGGTACAGTTTTCCCCTTGTCGTTCTGCTCCATAGCATATGCCATTTTTGTACGCATAGTTACTATCGTGTGACAATTCGCCGAAAGAACAGAATTTACAAGATTATTCTGAATTTTTCCGGCATCTGCCCATGCAGAATAATCATTTTTCTTTGGTTGTTCAGCGATTTGCGACTTTATATCGAGAACTCCGCCCTCATTATCCCAGCAGTGCGAAAAGCTATCCACGATAACAACGCCGTCCGCACCGACCGCTTCCGCACCCTCATTGACCATAGAAATATATTTGTCCGGAGAGTACGGAGCAGACATTTCCTGATACAGAAATTCACCCGTTCCGAAGTCCGAACGGTTAGCATAAAATTTTGCACGTCCGTGTTCAGTGTCTATGAGAGCGATTTTTGACCAGTCATTTGTGATGCCGTATGCCAGCAACAGTGCCGACAGGGTTTTCCCCGCACCCGACGGTCCGGTAAGTGCAAGCCTAAGTTTTGATTTCTCTCGTGTTACTTTCTGAAAAGCCATTTTTTTAACCTCACTTTATCTGAATATTCTGTCTTTCGACGATTTTCGCACCGGTTATTTTCTTGCCGTTTTGAATAGCTGTCTTAATG
>CAMWUB010000114.1 GCA_947177345.1 uncultured Ruminococcus sp.
GTGCAAGAGCTGCCATTGAACTTCTTAAATCACCACTCTACAACAACATGAAGAAAGATACTCCTGACATCTATTATGTCGGAAACAGTATCAATCCTACATATCTTAACGAGATTATCGCACTCTGTAAGGATAAGGATTTTTCTGTAAATGTAATCTCAAAATCCGGTACTACTACAGAACCTGCTCTTGCTTTCAGAATCTTCAAGAAAATGGTTGAAGACAAGTACGGTAAGGAAGAAGCTAAAAACCGTATCTTCGCTACCACAGACAAGGCAAGAGGTACTCTTAAAAATCTTTCCGACGCTGAGGGTTATGAAACTTTCGTAATTCCGGACGATGTAGGCGGACGTTTTTCAGTTCTTACCGCTGTGGGACTTCTTCCGATTGCTGTAGCAGGCTGTGATATAGATGCTCTTATGGCAGGTGCAAGAAAGGCTCAGAATGATTTCTGTGCAGATTTCGACAACAACGACTGCTATAAATATGCAGCACTTAGAAATATCCTCTACAGAAAGGGAAAATCTGTTGAAATGCTCGTTTCCTATGACCCCAGTTTCGTTATGATGTCCGAATGGTATAAACAACTTTTCGGTGAGAGCGAAGGCAAGGATAACAAAGGTATTTTCCCGTCGTCTGCTGTATTCTCTACTGATTTACATTCTATGGGTCAGTATATTCAGGACGGTGCAAGAATCCTCTTTGAAACCGTCGTTGATATAAAGAATCCTAAAACTGACCTTTTCCTTGAACCTGACGACGAAAATCTTGACGGTCTCAACTTCCTTACAAATCAGAATATGTCAGTAGTAAACAGAAAGGCTTTCGAGGGTACTGTACTCGCTCATACAGAGGGTGGTGTACCAAATATCATTCTTGAACTCGAAGACACTACAGAAGAAAGCGTTGGCTATATGATTTACTTCTTTGAAAAGGCTTGTGCAATATCCGGATATGTTCTCGGCGTTAATCCGTTCAATCAGCCAGGCGTTGAAAGCTATAAGTCAAATATGTTTGCACTTCTCGGCAAACCAGGTTATGAGGGTGCAAGAGCTGAACTCGAAGCTAAACTCGGCTGAAATCCGCCTTTTTCAGAAAAACAAATTATATATTGACATTTTTTCCTGAATGTGTTATAATATATCTGTTGAAAAACAAACTAAGTAAAAAATGCCGTAAGGCATCGGAAGGAGTTAAATTATGATTAAGCTTATTACCGGTAAAAAAGGTTCAGGCAAAACAAAAATCCTTATTGACCAGATTAACGAATCCGTAAAGGCTACAAACGGTTCTGTGGTATGCGTTGAAAAGGGTTCTACTGTAAGATATTCTATCAGCCGTAAGGTCAGATGGTGCGATACAGAGTACTACAAAGTCGAGGGCTATGAGGCTTTCTATGGCTTTATCGCCGGACTTCTCGCAAGCAATTATGACATAACACACATCTATATTGACGGTATTCTCAGAATTGCCGGACGTGACTATACAGCTTTAGGCAAGATGCTTGAAAATATCGACAATCTCACCGGTGAAGATGTTTCTGTAGTGTTCACTGTTTCCGCCGACGTTGAAGAACTCTCCGAAAACGTAAAGCAGTTTATCAAGTAAGCCGGAAAAAATTTTTTATTTTTCCGGTAACACCTCTTGACATATCCGGTTGATTGGTGTATAATATATTTCATGGTGCTATGAAAGGTTTATGTATATGAAGATTAATTTAAAACAACTTTTCAATATAGTCGGCGAATCAAAGAATATAAGTTATTCTATCAGTACTGAAGAATTATCGGATATTCACGGAGTTACGTTTACGTCTCCTGTGGATATAAACGGAAGAATTTTCAATCGTGCAGGTGTAGTATACCTTGAATATACTGTTGATTTCACACTTTCTGTGGCTTGTGACAGGTGTCTGAAAGAGTTTGAAACAACGTATTCCTTTGAATTTTCTCACATAGTCGTGTCATCTGTAAACAGTGAAAACGATGAATATATTGTCGCTGACGGCGAAAGCATCGAACTAAATGAAATTGCTGTCACTGATTTGTTATTGCAACTGCCGTCTAAAAACCTATGCAAAGAAGACTGTAAAGGTCTCTGTATGGTGTGCGGTTGTGACCTTAACGAATCACAATGCAATTGTCTCAATTCTGAGCTGTGAAGCTCTTTCGTAAGGAGGTAGAGAAGAATGGCTGTACCAAAGAGAAAAACTTCCAAGGCAAGACGTGACAAGAGACGTTCTGCTGTATGGAAACTTGACGTTCCGGCTATGTCCAAGTGTGACAACTGTGGAGCAATCAAAGCACCACATAAGGTATGCAAGAACTGCGGTTTCTATAAGGGCGTTGAGGTTCTTAAAATTGACGCTGAATAATCGGCTTAATCCGATACATGAAGAGGAGAGGAGGAGTTAAGTCCTGCTCTCCTTTTTGAATTATCTGTCAGGAGGTTATAATGGTTAAAATAAAAAATGTAATCCGCCGTTCTCCTGCCGGAAGTGCAGGAATTATGCCGGAAGATTTTCTGATTTCGATAAACGACGTTGAAATTAATGACGTTCTTGACTATATGTTTTATGCCTCTGAAACTTCGGTTAAACTTGAAATTCTCCGGAATAATCAGAAGTTTTATTTTATGGTAGAAAAAGACGAATACGACGATTTAGGGCTTGAATTTGATACTTTCCTTATGGATAAAAAGCAGTCATGCCGGAATAAATGCGTATTCTGCTTTATAGACCAGATGCCCCCACATATGCGTGAAACTCTCTATTTCAAAGACGACGATACACGGCTTTCATTTCTTCAGGGAAATTATGTAACTCTTACGAATCTCAACCAGTCTGATATTGACCGCATTATTAAAATGAAACTCAATATGAATGTTTCGGTACACACTACAAATCCGGAACTCCGTGTAAAGATGATGCATAACCGCTTTGCCGGTGAAAAACTGAAATATATCTGGCAACTTGCCGAGAACGGTATAAGCCTTAACTGTCAGATTGTATGCTGTCCTAATCTCAACGACGGCGAAGAATTACGCCGTACACTTACAGATTTAGGCGGACTTATGCCGAATATTTCCAGTATGGCAGTAGTGCCGGTAGGTCTCACAAAGTATCGTGACGGATTATTTCCGCTTACCTGTTTCACACCGGAAAGGGCTTCGGAAACTATTGATATAATTTCAGAATTTCAGGAAATGTTTCT
Source organism: uncultured Ruminococcus sp. (assembly GCA_947177345.1). Lineage (GTDB taxonomy): Bacteria > Bacillota > Clostridia > Oscillospirales > Ruminococcaceae > Ruminococcus. The sequence goes on from CAMWUB010000114.1 coordinate 3,213, forward strand.
TGAAAAATACGGTACGAGAACAGTTTTCCCGTCAGACGAGTTTTTTCTTATTGCGGGTAGGGAACTCCCACCGGTTGAATATTATGAAGATTTTCCGCAATACGAAAACGGTGTGGGAATGTTCCGGTCACTTACAGATGAGTTTGAAAAGGCACTTGATTTAGCAGAATGGACAGGCAATAACCGTCATGTTTCTATCGCTACAGGATATTCGGCGTATGAGATAATCAGACTACTTGCGGAAAAAGCTATGAAAAAATTCCCCCTGCTCCGTTGCGACGTTTATCGTATAAGAAACGATTTTTTCGGGGAAACTATTACTGTTTCCGGACTTATCACGGCAACGGATTTGATAGCACAGCTGAAAGGTAAAAACTTAGGCGAAAATCTTCTAATATCGCAGTCAATGCTTATGAACGACTCACCGGTATTCCTCGATGACCTCACTGTAGAAGATGTTGAAAAACCCCTGAATGTGAAAATAAAACCGGTTTCAAATGACGGATATGAATTACTCGATTCAATCATGGGAATAACTTACTAACTGAAAGGAGTGCAGAAAAAAATGTCAATACCAATTGTTGCGGTGGTCGGCAGACCAAATGTAGGCAAGTCGACGCTTTTTAATAAGATAATCGGTCAGAGGCTTTCCATAGTAGAAGATACTCCGGGAGTCACACGTGACCGTATATACTCAAAATGCGAATGGCGTAATAAATCGTTTATGGTAGTAGATACCGGCGGTATCGAACCCGACAGCGACGACGTTATTTTATCACAGATGCGGAGACAATCGGAACTTGCTATTGAAAAAGCTGATGTTATCGTATTCGTTACAGACATAAGGTGCGGTGTGACTTCCGACGACTATGCAGTAGCGGAAATGCTTATAAAAAGCGGTAAACCGATAGTCTTAGCAGTAAATAAATGCGATACCCTCGGCGAGCCACCTATGGAAATATACGAGTTCTATAATTTAGGTCTCGGCGACCCTTATCCTGTTTCTTCGGTACACGGACACGGCACAGGCGATATGTTAGATGCCGTATACGAACATTTACCCGATACCAATGAAGAAGAATACGACGAAGATTATATAAAAGTTGCGGTAATCGGCAAGCCAAACGCCGGAAAGTCATCGCTTATAAACAAGATAGCCGGTGAAGAACGTGTTATTGTTTCAGATATTGCAGGTACTACACGTGATTCTACTGATACGGTTATTGAAAACGAATCCGGAAAATTTGTATTCATAGATACCGCCGGAATACGTAAGAAATCGAAAGTCACCGAAAAAGTGGAACATTACAGCGTACTGAGGGCTTATATGGCTGTTGACCGTGCCGACGTATGTGTTATAATGATAGATGCTGTAGAGGGATTCACGGAGCAGGATTCAAAAGTTGCCGGATACGCACACGAACAGGGAAAAGCTTGTGTTGTTGCCGTGAATAAATGGGATTTGGTCGAAAAAGATGACAAGACTATGCAGGAATACCGGACAAAACTTGAAAATGATTTCAGTTTTATGTCATACGTCCCGTTTGTGTTCATATCCGCAAAGACAGGTCAGCGTATAAATAAGTTATACGAACTCATAAAATATACCTTTGAACAGAACAGTATGAGAATTTCCACTGGTATGCTGAATGATGTTCTCGCATACGCTACAACGAGAGTACAGCCACCATCCGATAAGGGCAGACGACTTAAAATATATTACATGACACAACCTTCGACTAAGCCACCTACTTTTGTTACTTTTGTAAATAAAGCTGATTTGTTTCATTTTTCGTACAGAAGATATATCGAAAATCAGATACGTTCAACATTTGGTCTGGAGGGAACACCTATCCGTTTCATAGTACGTGAAAGAGGTGGAAACGATAAATGAAAATAATGTTATCCATTCTGATAGCTATGATTATCAGCTATTTATTCGGAAGTATAAATTTTTCTATAATAGTCGTGAAACTCTTTACCGGTAAGGATATAAGGGAAATGGGCAGTAAAAATGCGGGTCTGACAAATACTCTGAGATGTGCCGGTAAAACCTGTGCATTGCTGACGCTTGCCGGTGACGTATTGAAAGGAGTTCTTGCCGTCATACTTTCCACCATGATAGTGAGTAAACTAAATGCCGGATTCGTTCCCGATAACGACGTAATGTACATAGGATATATTTCCGCAATTTCCGCTGTAATGGGACATATTTTCCCTGTTTTCTACAATTTCCGAGGCGGTAAGGGTGTACTTACTGCCGCCTCAACTTTGGCGACTGTCGATATTAAAGTATTCCTGATAATATTTGCGGTATTTGTGATTGTACTTGCAATTTCAAAATATGTTTCACTTGCTTCTATATCGTCAGCTTCGGTATGTCCGGTGGCGGTGTTCGTGATTTCTTTTTTTGTAGATGGTTTTTCAGCAGGGAGAAGCGTTCTTTATACAGTGCTTTCGCTCGTGATAGCCCTGACGGTAGTAATCAAGCACAAGACCAACATTGAAAGACTTATAGC
>CAMWUB010000115.1 GCA_947177345.1 uncultured Ruminococcus sp.
CGGCGATAAATGCGGATTCAAGGATATTATAACCGTAGACGGTGAACGTCTTAATATGCCTCGTAAGAAAAATTTTGTCTATATCATGCTTAATAAGCCTCGTGGTTACGTGACAACCGTTTCCGACGAACTCGACAGGCGTTGTGTAATGGATTTGCTTGACGGCGTTGAAGAACGTGTATACCCAGTCGGCAGACTCGACAGAAATTCAGAGGGGTTATTGCTTTTCACCAATGACGGCGAATTTGCTAATAATATCATGCACCCGAGCAGGCATATATCTAAAACTTACCGTGTGACCGTCCGTCCGGATATTTCTGACGAACAGCTTGTTAAACTTTCGGAGGGCGTGGAAATCGACGGCAGAAAAACTCTTCCGGCAAGCGTGGTTGTCAAGGAAAAACAACAGGGTCGTGTTGTACTTCTGATTACCATTAAAGAGGGCAGAAACAGACAAATCCGTAAAATGTGCGAAGCCGTTGGTCTCGAAGTCGCTCGCCTGAGACGTATAAGCATAGGACCTCTTAAACTCGGTATGCTGAAGCCGTCCGCATGGCGTGAACTTACTGCCGATGAACTCCGTGCAATCCGTAACGCCATAGGTAAGGAGAATTAAAATGCTTGAAATCCGTGAAAATGTTTCCCATAAAGGTTACGACTTCAAAGCCGATAACGTCCATATTACAGAAGCTTTTGAAAATAATAAAGTCACCGGATATATTACCTACTCCTATGAATCAGACCGGACTATAGTTCACGGTATCGACGACGGCGGTGACCTCTTTTTATGTGACGGTCTTGTGCGGTCAGTCATTTTCAAGAGTACCCTGAAAGGTATCGGCACGCTTGTCTTTGATACCGCTGACTGTCGGGAAAACCTCCGGAAACTTAAGTTTATTACCGGTGACTGTCAGACGGTAGAAAATATTGACCGCTTCATGAATGGCTGTTCTGACTGCAAACATAAAAATTAAAAATTTATAATTAATAATTATAAATTATGAATCGAAAAAGAAAGGGGCGATTTTGTATGCCTATACGCATATCATCAGAATTACCGGCATTCAGAACGCTTGGGGAAGAAAATATTTTTGTCATGTCGAGGGAAAGGGCGGAACATCAGGATATTCGCCCATTGAAGTTCGTGATAGTGAACATCATGCCTAAAAAAATTGAAACTGAATCTCAATTAATGCGTTTACTGAGTAATACTCCCATACAGCTTGACATTGATTTAATACAAATGGCATCGCACGTATCAAAGAACACTTCAAAGCATCATCTTGAATCTTTTTACAAAAAATTCGAGGAAATTAAAAATAATCGTTATGACGGCATGATAGTTACTGGTGCACCCGTTGAACTTCTTGAATTTGAGCAGGTTGATTACTGGGACGAAATCACGCAGATTATGGAGTGGTCTAAAACACACGTATTTTCCTCAATGTATATCTGCTGGGCGGCACAGGCTGGATTATATTATCACTTCGGTGTACCGAAACATACTCTTGATAAAAAAATGTTCGGAATTTTTCCGCATCATACGGAAGTTGAAAACTGTCGTATTCTATGCGGTTTCGACGACGTTTTTTTTGTACCGCACTCACGGAACACGGAGGTAAGGCGTGAGGATATAGAAAAAGTTTCACAGTTGCAGATACTCACTTCTTCGGAAATTTCCGGTGTTCATATTGTCGCCAACAGAAACGGCAGGCAGTATTTTATTACCGGTCATTCTGAATATGACCGTGATACAATCGCTAATGAATATTTCCGTGATGTCGCAAAGGGGCTTGACATTCAGATACCGTATAACTATTTTCCGGACGATAATCCCGAAAATACGCCGGTTTTTTCGTGGAGATGTACCGCAAATCTAATGTTTTCAAACTGGCTGAATTATTGTGTATATCAGAAAACACCGTATAATCTCGAAGAATTAGCCATCCGTAACTGGAACTGGCAGACTGACCTTTAAGGAGAATCCACATGAACAACGATTTTTTTTATGACGAAAAGCCGGAAATATCCGATAAAATGCCAGAATCCTTAAAAACCGGACTCGCAACGGCATCATTTATAATAAGTATGGTGAATCTGTTGTTTTTCGGAATGGTTTTCAGTTTTGTGACAGCTCCGGTTGCGATTGTACTGGCTATATTGTCACTGGTGAGGCATCAGGGCGGTAAGCCTTTCGCAATAGTGAGTATAGTAATTTCCGTTGTATCGCTTGTGATTTTTACTCTTTTTACCGCATTGTTTGTGAAAATATCTCCGGATATGCAGTATTTTGTCATGAACGATACCGCTATTATTTCCGAATTTTCGGAATCCGGTGAAATACCTGCTCAGTTTGAAAAGTATAAAGCTCCGGAATATGATAAATACTGGAATGCTATGGGTTGCGAAGACTTTGAAAGTTTTTTCCGTATTTTCATTGAATCTTACCGGAATATGAGAGGCACACCGCATAACGTTCCGGAAAGTTCCGACGACGGCGAAGAACTCGTTATATTATAGAATTTTTAACAGGCGATTCACAAAAAAATTTACATACGAAACACAAAAAATTTTAATCCGATGCAGTTACTTTTTGTTTCTGCACCGGATTTTTTTCATGAATTATTCATTATCAACTGCATATACTCGCCTGTGGAATATAATCCGCTCCGGTTATAGCGGTTCAGACCATACAGACAATCAGGGTCATGGGTTATGTAGTTAGGTTTTTCGGTACAGGTCAGTGTTATTGTGAATCCTAATTCACGGATTAACGGCATAGCCTCCGGACTTCTAAATCCGAACGGATACGCAAATACTATCGGAAGTTTTCCGGTATGCTGATGTATTTCATTCTGTAACCTGCTCAGGTCATTATTCAGAAGTTCCATGTATGTGCTTTCCGATTCGTTCTGATTTTTAGCACACCCCTGACGCTCACCACGGAACGAGTGCATATTATATGTATGATTTCCTATTTCAACGTGTCCGGAATCTGTCAACTTTTCAATATCTTCCCACGTGAGATACGAATAAGCCGGAATATGCGGGTCATTTACCGCTGTCACGTCCGTATACTGTCCTACTACTGAAACAATCGCATTCATATCGTATTTTTCGAGAATCGGCAGAACTTCCGAAAGATTATTATAACAACCGTCGTCAAGCGTAATCATGACAGGTTTTTCCGGAAGATTTCCGATATTATTGACGTAGTCCGTCAACTGCTGGGCGGTCACGGAAGTATAACCATTTTCCGCAAGCCATAATAAATCATTCTCGAACTGTTCCGGAGTTACTATATATTCTTCCGGTGTGTCGCCGTATACGCTATGATACATGATTACAGGAAGAAATATTCCGGAATCCGCTGACGAACTGAAAAAATTTCTTCCGGCAAAGAAAAACATAGCACATATCGAAAATACAACCGCATCCAGTAACAAAAGACTTAAAAAACGCTTTAGACTTCTGCATTCATACATAAAAAATCACCTCTTTATAAATAATATGGAAATTTTTTCAGATTATGCGAATATAATTTTATCAGATTGTAAATAATAACGAGGTGAGTAAATGACACGTCATAAAAGAAGAAAGATAGCCGGTATAGTAAGATTATGTATTTTACTGGGTTTTCCGCTTATGATTGCCTTTGTGATAAAGGGTATTCCGGCTATGAGGAATTTTCTCGACAAAGTGGGCAGTATCAGGATTGAAAACAGTACCGAAACTGTTATAACCGGTACTTCAGTACAGGAGACTTCCGGCACTGAAAAAACGGACAGGTTTACTACTACACAAGCGGTCACGGAAAAAGAACCCTCTACAGATGTTCTTACTGAAACTGAAAATCCGCTTGAAAAAACTCCGGAAAACGCTGGTGATAAACCTTATCCGACTTCATGGACGGCAGGTGGAGCTATAATCCGCACGACTTACGGACAATACAGCGGAAACACTTTCTTTAATCTCGATAACGGCGGACAAGTCAATAATCAGAGTTCTATTCCGAATGAAACCCTTTTATCTGAAAGCCGTTGCGGTGCGGATTTCACTGTTGAAGATACTTCCGAACCGTTGGTACTTATATACCATACTCATACAACAGAAAGTTTTGAGCCTTATGTGAGGGATTTCTATGATGCAAATTTCAATTACCGTACCACAGACGAAACTAAAAATATGGTCATGGTCGGCGATGCCATTCAGGCGGAGCTTGAGGCACAGGGAATAGGGGTAGTTCATGCACGGGATATACATGATTATCCGTCTTATAACGGTTCATACTCACGGAGCAGGGAGACTATTCTTCCGATACTCGAACAGTACCCAAGCATAAAGGTAGTGCTTGACATTCACCGTGATGCCGTCGCCGGTGAGGGTGTGGCGTATCAGCCGTATGTTGAAATAAACGGTAAGGAATCCGCACAGATTATGATAATATCCGGTTGTGATGACGGTACTTTAGGTATGCCGGATTTCATGAAGAATTTTCATTTTGCGTGCAGACTTCAGGAACAGTTTGAAAATGATTACTCCGGATTAACAAGACCGATATTATTTGATTACCGGCATTATAATCAGGATTTGACCACTGGTAGTCTGCTTATTGAAGTCGGTTCGCACGGTAACACGCTGGAGCAGGTACAATATGCCGGTCAGCTTATAGGCAGTGCTTTAGGACGGCTTTTAAATTCAATGAAAGGGTGATATTTATGGCATTTATCAGAAAAGCGGTCAGGAAGATATTCATTTATCTTCTTCTGACCGCAGGGGTATATATGTTTCTTGAATCAAGCAGTAATTCATATAACAGAATGTCCGAAAACAAGATAACTCCGGCGAGTATCGTAATAAACGGAAAAAAAGCCTCTGTAAGCGTTCTTGATAATGAAGTGAGTTTCAGTACGGAAATTTTTTCACCGGAAAGCAGTTTCTATTATATGACTTATCTTCTTTCGCCTGATGACTTAAAAGCCATAAGTTACGGACTTATGCTTGTGAATGACATACTTCTTCATGAAACTGATTGAGTTCACCGGAATAAATCAGTTCAGCTTCCGGAAAGTTACGGAAGTCATCAGGTTTATACAGACAGAACGGCTTTTCAAGAGGTATACCGATTTTATCCATAGTATAAGCCACAAACTGTGAACAGACAAAACTATGTTCACGTTTCCATGATATATTCAGATAAAGCGGAATAAGTCCGGTAAGATTATATGAATATGTATCACGATTATTGACAAAATGGCGGATTATCATATTATACATTTCTTTCTGTTCGTGACTTACCAGTATACGATAGATTTCACATGGTATGTAATCGAAAAGACCTAAAGTACCCTCGCCGACGATTTCACGGTTGAACGTTGCCGGTAGTGGAAACGGTGTATAAGTCCGACAAAAACTATACATTTCCGACAAGTTTATATCACCCGAAAGTGATACGTGATTATATGGTTTTTTTGTGAAGAATCTGAAAAATTTAGCTGGATATGTACCGGTCTGAGCCACCACAAGATATATGTATTCTTTCATAAACTCAACTCCTGAAAAAATTATAATTAAATTATAACATAAACGGTCTGGTATTACAATAGCCATTGATATAATATTCAGAAATTTTTCAGAGTTACTTAATTTTTGCAGATAAATAAAAAAACTCTTGACAAACCGGAAGAAATATGATAGAATAATAATGTAAAAAATATACGTCTGTAGCT
>CAMWUB010000116.1 GCA_947177345.1 uncultured Ruminococcus sp.
AGATCTACACGCGTAAGATCGTCGGCAGCGTCAGATGTTTATAAGACACATCGTAATAACCGTTCATGTACCACGAGGCGTGTTTTCGCGCCTCATGCATAGCAAGCTCTTCCGGCTTGTCGCTGAGACTTAATATTAAACGTATATGTTCGAGCATAACGGACATTTTTTCCTGAACAGTCGGCGGTATGTATTCTCTACCGGTGAGACGTGCGGAAATTTCCTCAAAAATAAACGGATTCCCATAACTTCCCCTGCCAATCATAACGAGGTCACAACCGGTTTTTTCGTACATATCAATACATGATTCCGCATTAATCACATCACCGTTAGCAATGACCGGTATGGAAACGGCATTTTTGACCTGACGTATAATATCTCTGTCGGCGATACCGGTATAGAACTGGTCACGTGTACGACCGTGTACGGCTATTGCAGATGCTCCGGAATTTTCAAGAGCCTTTGCAAATTCGACGGCGTTAATGTGCTGACTGTTCCAGCCGGAACGTATTTTAACAGTCACCGGAACACTTCCGGCAGATTTTACCGCTGATTCCGTAATCTGTGAGGCAAGTTTTATATCTTTCATTAATGCCGAACCTGCTCCGGTGTTCACAACCTTATGTACCGGACAGCCCATATTAATATCAATAATATCCGGTTTGTATTCGAGGACTATTTTTACAGCTTCTGCCATGAAATCGGGTTCGCTACCGAAAAGCTGTATAGCCATAGGTCTTTCTTCCGGCGTGACCGTACATAATGCAGATGTTTTTTTATCACTGTAACATATTCCCTTAGCGGAAACCATTTCACTTACAACATAAGAAGCTCCGTATTTTTTGCACATAAGCCGGTATGAACGGTCTGCAACGCTCGCCATAGGTGCAAGTACAGCAGTTTTTTCTATTTCAACATTTCCGATACTTACTGTCATTCTGATTTGTCTTCTTTCTTGTTACGGAATACAAATAATTTACTTAAAACATAGTTAGCGACAAATATAATCACCTGACTTGCAAATGTAATGATAGTCTTGTTAAGATGCAGTATGTCGCATAACAATACAAACATAAGTTCTTCTACTACGAAAGTAGCAAGCCTTGCACCATAGAACGACGCAAAAACCGTCCAGAACTCCTTACGGGTTTTGGTTTCGTTCTTGAAAACATACTTTTTATTGGTGAAAAACGCAAAAGTAACGGCAAATATCCACGATATTACAACACCGGCAGTACTTTCCCATGCAGGTTCACCGGCTATTAACGCAAATACTATCAGTTTCGTGACTATTGAAATTACCGTCGTGAGACCACCGAAAAGCACATACATGAATTTTTCTTCATACTTGTAATATATTTTCTGTAACGATTCCGGCAGTATCGAAACACAAGCCTTTATCAATTTTTCCATATAAGATTTCCTTTCATTTATGATTACCTATAATATAATAACAGCATTCCGGAAATTTTTCAAGTGTTTTTCGGAATTTTTATTCTAATTGATAGTTATAGCCTGCTCAGACCGGATATTTTCAGCATTTAAGCACATAATAAAAACAGATTCTTTACTTGTGGGGTGAAAATATTGCAGAATTACAAGGAATTAACAATAATACCGGATTTAAAAATAAATATCCGTAAGATAAAGGAAATTTCCGGAAACTCTTCCGACGTGATGATAAACGAGTTTATAACCGGCGATATAAAATGTGCGTTGATATGCTGTGAGGGTATGTTATCTACTGCAACTATCACGGAACTCATTTTAGAACCTATCGTGAATATAGAAAAACAGAAAGATTCCCATGAACTGTTTCACTATATACAGAATTTCATGTTGATGTCAACTGACAGACCCGTTGCCACTGAATACGATACGCTTTTCCGGCTTATACATTCCGGTTTTGCGGTACTCGTCGCCGATGGTATGAACAAAGCCCTTGCTTTCGGAGTACAGGGCTATGCAGTCCGGAGTATTTCCGAACCGTCAAGCGAGGGAAATATAATGGGTTCGCATGAGGGCTTTGTGGAAGTTGTCCGTACTAATATGTCGCTTATACGCCGGAGAATAAAAAGTCCGGAACTGGTTATGGAACTTTTCACAAAAGGCGACAAAAGCCGTACAGATTTATGCCTATGCTACATGAAAGACCGTGTACCACCTGAACTTCTTAAAAAAATTCATGATTCCCTCGATAATATAAAACTCGAAAGTATTTTAAGTACCGGTTATATACGTCCGTTTGTTGAAAACGGCAACTTTGAACTTTTCAGTTCCACTGGTACTACCGAAAGACCTGACGTTTTATGTTCAAAACTCATTGAGGGACGTATCGGACTTCTTATAGACGGTGTACCTTTTTCGATAGTCATTCCGAAACTTTTCTGTGAAAGTTTCCAGACACTTGATGATTATGCATTCAAGCCGTATTATGCAACGTTCATACGGTGGATAAAGTATTTAGGTTTTCTTATATCAATACTACTTCCGGCGGTATATACGGCAATAGTCATATATCACCCTGAACTTCTCAACAGTACAATGTTGATGTTACTTGTCGAGGCGGAACAGCAAGCCCCTTTGTCGATACTTACGGAATCGCTTTTTGTACTGCTGATGTATGAAATAATACGTGAAGCCGGTATAAGACTTCCGAAAGCTGTAGGCGGTGCGGTAAGTATAGTAAGCGGTCTTATTATCGGTGATGCCGCTGTTGATTCAGGGTTAATAAGTACACCACTTCTGACAATAACGGCACTGTCTGTAATAAGTGGTTTTGTAGTTCCGGAATTAAATGACACCATGGTAATATTAAGAATAGCATTTCTTATATCCGGCGGAATATTCGGACTTTTCGGCATAAGTATACTGGCGTGTGCTGTACTTGTGAATATATGTTCCACTGAAGATTATGGTTTTCCATATACAGCACCATTATCGCCATTTAAAACAGCAGGCATGGATGATACCGCTATAAGAGCAGGTTTTCCGGAAATGCAGTCAAGAAATTTCACTGTTGAAGAATATCATGAATAGTTTCACACGGAGGGTTAATGGATAAAATAACTAAAAATCAGTTTTCCGCAATGCTCCTTATTACCGACGCTTTTTCACTTTTCTGTTTCCGTGGACAGATTTCAATAACTACTTTAATGGGTTTTCTGTGCGGAATTGCCATACAGTTTATAATGACACTCCCATTAATAAAACTTTACGATACCGGCGGAAATATTGAAAATTCCGGAAAATTAATACAGATAATCTATTTTATTTACCTGCTCCTGTGGGGCGGAGTTTTGTTTTCTATGCTATGGCAGGCATCAGATGTAATTTACATTCCGTATGAAAATTCCAACGGTATATGGGGAAAATTACTCATAGCCGGAATGATAGCCATAGTATGTCTGTATGCATCGTCTACCGGAATAAAAGCCGTTTCACGTTCAGCAGTAATAGCCGTCGGAGCTGGCATTGTTTCATTGCTGGTAGTAGTAATAAGTGCGTTGTTCAATTCCGACTGGAATAACATTCAGAACACTAAAACTACTGACAGTTTTCTGACAGAAATTTCACGGGGATTCTTTATAAGCGGAGGTCTCGGAAGTTTTGTTGTATTTCTTGGATTCACCAAAGGAAACTACATGAAAAATACTATTTATTATTTTTCCGGAAAAATAATCCTGACCGTTGCGGTGTTGTTATCGTCGATACTCGTCGCCGGTGGAATCATGAAAATAACGGAATTTCCTGTAGTAACCGCCGCTCAGTTATCGCAACCGTTTCCGGTACAGCGTATAGACTCGCTTTTTCTTATAATATTTGCAGTATTTTCAGTATTTTCGATAGGTGTACAGAGCCTCGCCGCTGCGGAAATGCTGAAAAAAATCATTCCGAAATTCCGGTATCTCCGTACTACTTCTGTACTTGCTGTCATGATTGGCTCAGCGTTTCTGTTTTCAGGGGAAAACAAGGGATTTATATACATCGTTGCAATAGGAATCATATTATTTATACTTCCGTGTTTCATGTTGCTTAAAAGGAGCATAGCAAAATGATTAAAAAATTAATAATTTCAGGAATAATTATGTTATTTACTTTAACAGGTTGCGAATCACACGGACGTGTTCACGATAAAAATTATCTGCGTGCGGTATCGGTCACAGGCGATACACAGAAAACAGTTACATTCACGTTCTTCAGTAAGGACGGCGAATATATAACGACATACGGAAAAGATATTACCGAAGCTCTTGAAACTGCTGAAATCCGTACAGGTAAGGAAATTTTCACCGGATATACTGAAATGATAGTCCTTGACGGTAACAACAGCATTGAAACTCTTGAATTTATGCTTCATAAATGGAAAGTTTCACCATCATGTATAATAACCCACTCGAATGACGAAAACGGCGAGAATATTTTTTCCGCAAGTATAGAACGTCTTTCCGGTTCTGTGCGTACAGCCGTGGAACAGAAAAAAATTCCGGAATGTGATATAATAACCGTTATGAGCGAATTACTGGGAAAAAATCACTCCGCACCGGTTGCGGAAATAACTCAGGACGGTGTGAAAGAAATTCATATAATAAATTAATTGCTATTTTCTTTCTTATGTGTTATAATATATGTATCACATTATTAAGGAGTACGAATTATGAAACTTCTCGCCATAGACGGAAACAGCATACTCCACCGTGCATTCTATGGAGTAAAAACGGCTCTTTCCAATAAAAGAGGCGTTCCTACTAATGCCGTTTTCGGATTCATGAATATCTATCTTAAAAATCTGAACGCCGTAAATCCAGATGCTGTAGCAGTTGCATTCGACAGGAGTGAACCCACTTTCAGACATAATGCAGTCGCTACGTATAAAGCAAACCGTCACGGTATGCCCGATGACCTCGCCCCACAACTGCCTATAACTAAAAAAATTCTGTCACTTATGGGAATAAAAGTAATAGATTATGCCGGTTATGAAGCAGATGACATTTTAGGTACACTTGCCAAAGCCTGCTCTGATAACGGTGACCAATGTTTCATACTTACAGGTGACCGTGACAGTTTACAGCTTGTCAATGAAAATGTTACAGTTATGCTTACCACCAACAAGGAGACTGTAAAATATACGCCGGAAAAGTTCATGGAAGATTACGGATTCCAGCCGATAAATATTATTGATTTCAAAGGACTTATGGGCGATAGTTCTGATAATATATCTGGAGTTGCAGGAATAGGCGAAAAAACTGCTTCTGCACTCGTGAAAGAATTTACTACAGTTGAAAATCTCTATGAAAAATATCAGGATTCCGGACTTACCAAAGGCGTAAAGAAAAAACTTGAAAACGGTAAGGAATCGGCTTTTGAAAGTAAATGGCTTGCTACAATATGCCGTGATGTACCGATAGATACAGTTACAGCACACTATATCCCAGACAAACCCGACAATGAAAAATTATCATCTTTTCTTTCGGAACTGGAAATGTTCACTGTACTTGACAAGTTAACTCTGATAATTCCGGAAAAGCCGGAAGATGTCAAGCCGATTGAAGTAAATAAAATACCGCTTACTTCGGAAATAATAAAATCCCTTAAAGAATGTATATATACTTTTAATTACGAAAAATTATCCGAATATTACTTTGAGGTTTACGGCGTCGTTGATT
>CAMWUB010000117.1 GCA_947177345.1 uncultured Ruminococcus sp.
GTTTGTCAGTACATTCCGTACAGAATCTGTCATTTTCAGCTATTATATCATTGCATATCGGACAGCGGTTAGGAAAAAATAAATTTAAAATTTTTCTTTTTGTATAGTAATTCATTCAGAAATACATATAAAGCTGACATTTTATCATACCGTTGTAGAGTTTACGGCGTTTATGTGCGTTCTTACCGAAAAAACTTTCAAATTCTTCATGCGGTGAAATTATATAACTCGATTGTCCGCTACCTTTTCCGAAAACTTTTCCCATCTGACGATAAATATTTTCTGCCTCCCTGATTTCAAGAAGTCGTTCACCATATGGCGGATTACAGATTACTATTGAATTTTCCGGCTGTCTGAATACTGAAATATCAGCCTGTTCAATCTTCAGACGGGATTTTATTCCGGCTTTACGTGCGTTATCAATAGTGAGTGCTACTGCTGAATCGTCTATATCAAATCCGATTGCCTCAAACTTTGCGGAACGGTTTACATTATCAATAGCCCTTGTACGTTCCTCACTCCATACGTTAGACGGAATACTTCCCCACTTTTCAGCGGAAAAACGTCTGTTTATACAAGGTGCGATATTAAGGGCTTTAAGTCCAGCCTCTATAAGAATCGTACCACTTCCGCAGAAAGGGTCACATACTACGGAATCCGGACGCACTCTGGCAAGGTCTACTATTCCGGCGGCAAGAGTTTCCTTTATAGGTGCGGAGTTGGAATTACGTCTGTAACCTCTCTTATGGAGACCTGTTCCGCTTGTATCAAGATAAATTATTACATTGTCCTTTAATATACTGAATTTTATCTGTACTGTTGCTCCTGTTTCCTCAAACCATTCTATACCATACTTGCCTTTAAGACGTTCAACAACTGCCTTTTTTATTATCGACTGACAATCAGGTACACTATGTAGTTTTGAATTTAAAGAATAGCCTTTTACAGGAAAAGCATCTTTAATACCGATATATCTTTCAAATTCTATCGCCCTTACACCTTCAAAAAGGTCATTAAATTCAAGAGCTTTAAATTCCGCAAGTTCTATCATGACACGCTCGGCAGTCGAAAGACACAGATTAGCTCTTGCAAGTATATTTTCGTCACCGGTGAAACTTACTTTACCGTCATTTACTCTTATGTTTTCGCCACCGATTTTTGCTATCTCGTATTTCAGAACACTTTCAAGTCCGAAATGACACGGACAACACATTTTTATTGAATTATTCATGTTTTTCTCCTTATGAATATACCGGTTAAAATTAATTTAACCGGTATTTTTTTATATTTTTATTTTATTACCATATTGTACCTGCTCCGGTATTATCATAACCGGTGTCCCATGTGCCACCGCCGGTACTGTCATAACCGTAATCCCATGTACTACCGCCGGTACTGTCATAACCGTAATCCCATGTACTACCGCCGGTACTGTCATAACCGGTGTCCCATGTGCCACCGCCGGTACTGTCATAACCGGTGTCCCATGTACTACCGCCGGTGCTGTCATAACCAGTGTCCCACGTACTACTGCCGGTACTGTCGTAACCTGTTCCCCATGTTCCGCTACCTGAACTGCTGTCTGTATAACTGTTATCGTAACTGGTGTTATAACTGTAATCATAGCTGTTACTGCTATAACTGTTATCATAACTGTTACTACTATAGTTATTACTGCTGTAATTGTTTGAACTCGGTGTTATATAGTTGCTATAGTTATTGCTACTGTTACTGTTACTATAGCTTGTATTGTTGTAGCTGTTATTACTGCTACTACTGCTTACTGCCGGATTTGAAACAACACCACTATGTGAACCTGTACAAACCGGAGCATTTGTTGATTTCCAGTAACCTGTTATACCTTTACCGCAATAAGTTCCGGCAATCATTCCGCTTGACGGACACATAGGAGCTTCAATTACTGATTCTACAGGGTCAAAATCTGCCGGTGTATCAAGGAACATTGTATTTGCGTATTCGCCTATTATGTTATTCCATACCTGTGCAGATTTGAAGTTCTGAGGCAGACTAAGCTGATTGTTGTTATATTTATATCCGACTGTTATTCCGGAAACAAAGTCTCTTGTAAGTCCTACAAAAGCCTCGTCATACCAGTTATCAGTTGTACCGGTTTTTCCGACAACTACCTTGTTACTGAGTTTGGCGGCTGTACCTGTACCGTTATCAACAACGTTTTTCAGAAGTCTGTTCATGACCCATGCTGTTTCGTCGCTTACCGCATAACGTGCATTGCCGTCATTCTGATAGATTATTTCCTGTGTACTGTCTTCTATTCTTGTTACAATATGTGCATCATTGAATACACCCTGATTACCATACGGAACATATGCATTTACAAGGTCTTCAAGAGTGATACCGTAAGTCAACGCACCAAGTGCAAGCGGTGATATTTCCTTATCTTCTTCTACCAAATCCATACCGAGATTCTTTGTACAGAAATCCCATACTGCTTCCGGTGTCATTGATTCAACAAGCTGAGCAGGTACGGTATTGAATGACTGCTGTAAGAAGTAGTAAACGCTGTACGTACCATATGAGAGGGTTTTTCCGTAGTTTGTAGGCCATGGGTCACCGTTACCGTCTGTCATGATAGGAGCGTCACGGAACGTCGAACCCCAGTGAATAATATCGTTTTCAAGAGCAAGTCCGTAAGATGCAACCGGTTTCATTGTTGAACCTACCTGACGTTTTTCCTGTACTGCATAACTCGTTGAAAGAGATGTTGTTTTTTCGCCCCAGTCACCTGCGAGGGCTTTTACAGAACCGTCATAATTCATTGCCACAAATGCAACGTGTGGAAGATATTCTTCTGCCTGACCGTCACCATCTATATCAGCCCAGCGACGTACACTGTCAACATTTACAAGGTTGCCGAGTTCAAGGAATTTTTCTTCAACATATTTCTGCATGGTATCATCGACTGTTGAATAAATCTTGTAACCGCCTTTGTTTATACGTCTTATGGCTTCTGCCTGGTCAATGTTGTATTCTTTCATAAGGAAATCAGCTACTTCATAGTACATAGCGTCGACTACCCATGAATATGCGGTCTGTTCCTGTTCGAGTTCTTCGGCTCTGTCCTCCGGGTGAAGTCTTAAATATTCTTCTGAATCCGTATATACAAGTTTTGTACTTAAATATTTCTGATATTCATCAAAAGTTATAGCACCATTCTTATACATCTGATACAGAACATATCTCTGACGTTCCTTGTTATTGGCTTTACCGTCGACTATAAGACGGTTATTATCGTTGTAAGTTTCCACAAAAGGTCCGTAATACTGTGGTGATTTAGGAATTGCTGCGAGTACAGCCGCTTCAGGAACTGTTATCTCGTCAACGTTCTTTCCGAAATAGCGGATAGAGGCAAGCTGTACGCCGTTTATAGGTCCGCCGAAACCGATATAATTCAGATATTCTTCCAGTATTTCATCTTTGGTATACGTTCGTTCCAACTGCATAGCCCTGAAAATTTCACGGATTTTACGTTGTGGTGAAGTTTCCTTGTCGCCTGTAAGATTCTTGATAAGCTGTTGGGTAATCGTTGAACCACCCTGCTCCGTATCATAGAAGTGCAGGAACATATTAAGAAACGCTGAAAGTGTACGCTTATAGTCAACGCCCTCATGCAGATAGAAACGCTCGTCTTCGGTGTAGACAAAAGCGTCACGGACGTGTTGTGGTATCCTGTCAATTGATACCGGTATTCGCTGGACATCAGTTTTTACCCTGTTGAGTATGACTATTTCATCTTTACCCTTTTCGTTTTTCTGAATACCATAGAAATAAGTATCACTACCAGATTCAAGTTCCTGAAGTGTTACGTTTGTTGAATCGTCCATAAAGTCAAGGACGTAGACAGTAAGTGCAGTCGCCACGATAGTGCCGGTAATGACCATCACAAGAAACAGCGACAGCAAAGTTGTGGAGATTACAGCCAGCAATTTTTTCAGAATCCTTACGGGCAGACTTTGTTTTTTCTTCTTTTTCCGCCTGCCTGTTGACTGTACGTTGTTATTAGTAGTACTCATTTTGTTTTTCCACCGTATTATAAACAGTGAAACTCCTTTCTGTTATTTATATTCCTGAATCAGACAATTAACAGACTGTCTGAAAAAAGGTCTTAAAAAAAAGCAGATTTTTAAAAATTCGGGGTATATTCAATCATCTTTTATATTATACCACATTTTTTTCCGGTTGTTAAGTATTTTTTGAAAAAAAGCAGTAATTTGTATAATATAGCAAAAACAGACGAGAAGATTTACATAAATTCAGCAAAGGGAGGTATTTTCATGGAAAAAATTTCAAACCGGAAAATATTTTTTATGATATTCGCTTCTGTTTCAACAGCGGGTGTACTCGTTATCTGTACACTTGCCCAGAGCGTCCGGAATACGAAAATTCAGACAAAATTCGCCGTCAACGTTCCGGCGGTCACACAGCCTGAATGTATTATACGTGAATATGACGGAAAAATAGGTGTTTTCCGTGGTGACAGCGATAAGCCATATAAGATTATAGATTATAATGTTAATCTTCTTTCAGATTATGACCGTGCAATTATTTCAGACGGTATCGTAATGGAATCTGATGAGGAACTCCGGAAGTTCATTGAAGATATATCAGGCTGAATTTTTAGGTTTTTTACGTTTTTTCCGTACTGAATAGCCGAAATCACCTGTTTTTCTGCCGAGTGAAAAATATTCGCCGTGGGCATATGCCGTAAGTCCGCACTGTTGCAGATTAAGTTTTCCCTTGCTGTCAATGTATTTTTCGTCAACATCTATTCCGACTATCTCCGCAAGAAACATTGTATGACTTCCTAAATGTTTTGCCTCAGTTACACGACATTCAAGAGATACCGGACATTCTTCTATAAGCGGTACGGAAATTTTCTGAGCAGGTACAGTATGGAATCCGCATAATTTGAATTTATCGACGTTCCGACCACTCCTGACACCGCATAAATCAGTATACTTCACCATTGCGGAAGTTGTAAGGTTTATGACGAACTCGCCGGATTCTTCTATCATTTTATATGAATATCGTTCCGGTCTTACGGAAATGTATGTCATAGGCGGACGTGTACAACATATTCCTGTCCATGCGACAGTTAAAACATTAGGATTTTCCATAGTACCACATGTCACGAGTGTAGCCGGAACTGGTGCAAGTAATGCACTTCCTTTCCAGAATTGCTTTGACAGTTTAAATCACCTCTTTTTTTCGGATATATTAATTATATCACTGCAAAGTACTTTTTTCAACATTTTTCAGTAAATTTTTATTACGGAAAAATTTTATATTCCGTTTACCCTTTCCGACAAAATATGACGATATGATATAGTATAATAAATATAAATATTACATATAAAGGAGGAAGATAAATGAACATTGACATAAAATCAACCGGCGGTAATGTGACAGCTGTTCTTTATGGTGAGATAGACCACCACAACGCACAGGAAATCCGGACACAACTCGATAATTATATAATAAGTGTACAACCTCCGGAACTGACTATTGCCTTTTCAAACATAACTTTTATGGACAGTTCCGGAATAGGTCTGATAATGGGAAGAAGTCGTCTGATGCGTGAATGGGGGGGAAATCTTGAAATCCATAACCCGAAACCATATATAC
>CAMWUB010000118.1 GCA_947177345.1 uncultured Ruminococcus sp.
ATTCCGCTGAAAAATGGTGTCAATGAATTACTTGACTTTCTGGACATACATTGTATTCCATACGGAGTGGCAACCGTAACATATAAAAATCTTGCGGAAGCGGTTCTGAAACGTCATGGAATATACGACAGACTGAAATTTCTGCTTACATCAGCGGATTTCCCACAAGGGAAAAAATCTCCGGATATGTATATCAGATGTGCCGAAATTATGGGTTTTGCTCCGGAAAATGTACTTATTGTTGAGGATTCATTACATTGTATAGAAACGGCATCTTCTGCCGGATTTCTGACAGCCGGTATATATGACAGTCTCGCAGAAAACGACAGGAAAAATATAATTGAAATTTCAGACTATTATTTTAATAAAATATCTGAAATAAAAGGTATTATTTAAGGCGAACAGTGTTCGCCTGATTTTATATAAGGACGTGATTATATTATGAAAAAAGTTATGGTAGGTATGAGTGGCGGTGTAGATAGTTCTGTATCTGCACTTCTGCTGAGAGAACAGGGTTATGAAGTAATGGGTGTTACTCTGAAACTTTTCGGTGATGAGGACATCATACAAGCCGAAAAAGACGGCAAAACCTGTTGTGCGTTATCGGACGTGGAGGACGCAAGAAGTGTAGCGTATCGGCTTGGCTTTGAACATCTTGTATTCAATTTCAGGGACTGCTTTAAAAAATGCGTAATGGAAAATTTTGTCAGTACGTACCTTTCCGGACGTACTCCGAATCCGTGTATCGAATGTAACAGACACGTGAAATTTGATAAGATGCTCCGGAGAGCATTAGAACTTGAATACGATTACATAGCAACCGGACATTATGCAATCAACGAATACGACGAAAAAACAGGACGTTATCTGCTGAAACGTCCGAAAGACCGGAGCAAAGACCAGACTTATGTATTATACTCGCTTACACAGGAACAGTTAAAACATATAATTTTTCCGCTTGGTAGCCTCGAAAAATCAGAAGTCCGGAAAATAGCCGAAAACGCCGGTTTAGTGAACTCCAACAAACCGGATAGTCAGGACATTTGCTTTGTCCCTGATGGTGATTACGTTTCTTTCATAGAAAAATTCACCGGTGAAAATGTTCCACGTGGAACATTTACGGACATCGACGGAAAAATTCTCGGCGAACACAAGGGCATAATCAATTATACGATAGGACAGCGTAAAGGTTTAGGAATATCCCTCGGCAGACCGGCGTATGTAGTAAGTAAAGATATTAATAAAAATACGGTAACGCTCGGCGACGAAAAAGATTTATATACAGATTCGCTGATTGCAGAGGACGTAAATTTAATATCCGTACCGGAAATAACTGAACCGATAAGAGTTACTGCAAAAACAAGATACAGTCAGAAAGAACAACCGGCGACTGTTTCAGCACTCGGAAACGGTGAGTATCTCGTTGAATTTGACCAGCCACAAAGAGCAATTACAAGCGGTCAGGCGGTAGTTTTCTATAATGATGATGTCGTTGTAGGAGGAGGCACTATAAAATGACGGAATATAAATACGAAAAACTCACCAATAAAATATACGGCTGTGCGAGTTCTGAACACCGTTTCGGAACAGATGCGTTTTTACTGGCAGATTTTTCACAGTATCGCCGGAAAGATAAAGTATGTGACCTTGGAACAGGTTGCGGAATAATTCCGCTGATAATGCAGAAACAATCACCACCGGAAGTAATATACGCCGTCGATATTCAGAAAGGTGCAATTGAACAGTTAAAAGCCGGTATTGAAAAAAGTCAGGTCAGCGGAATAGTCCCGATATGTGCAGACCTCAAAGAATTATGGGAAAATGCTCCGATAGGACGGCTTGACCTTGTGACCTGTAATCCGCCGTATAAAGCAGTAAACGCCGGTTTTGAAAGTACAATCACGGCACAAAGAATAGCCCGTCACGAGATAATGTGTAATATAGATGATGTCTGTAGGAGTGCCGAAAAGTTACTTAAATTCGGTGGCAGACTATGTTTGTGTAACCGTCCGGAACGCCTTGCAGATGTCATATGTGCCATGCGTAATAACAATATCGAACCTAAAAGAATAAGATTTGTTTCAAAGAATCCGGAGTCTTCGCCGTGGCTGTTTCTGATAGAGGGAAAAAAGGGGTCTAAACCGTTCATGCAGATTGAAACACAACTGTATATCCGGAATGAAAACGGCTTTTCGGACGAACTGCAAAGAATCTATAGCACAGGAAAGGAATAAATTTTTATGAGTGGTACATTTTACGTGATAGGAACACCAATAGGCAACCTCGATGATATAACAATCCGACAGCTTGATACTTTGCGTAACGTCGATTTCATATGTGCGGAGGATACAAGAGTAACACTGAAACTCTTGAATCATTACGAGATAAAGAAACAACTTGTCAGCTTTCACGAACATAGTACGAAAGCCGACGCACAACGTATTATTGACCGCCTCATGAATGGTGAAAATTGCGGAATAGTCACAGATGCCGGAATGCCATGTATTTCCGACCCTGGTGAAGTACTTGTCAGATTATGTGCGGAAAATAATATAGAAGTTAAAGTAGTTCCGGGGGCAAGTGCAGTAGTATCAGCCGTAGCGATTTCCGGACTTGATACAAGACGTTTCATGTTTGAGGGTTTTTTACCGGTCAATAAAAAAGAACGTTCTGAACGCTTAGAACTCCTGAAAGACGAAACCGGACTTATAATATTTTACGAAGCACCACATAAGTTAAAGAATACGCTGTCGTGTTTAGCGGAATTTTTCGGTACAGAAAGAAAAATATCCTTGTGTCGTGAACTGACTAAAATTCACGAGGAAGTATTAAGAATGACATTAGGCGAAGCAGTAGACTACTACAATATAAATGAACCTCGTGGAGAATTTGTGCTTGTCATGGAAGGTAAAACAAAATCAGACGAAAAAATAACTCTTGAAAGTGCTATGGAGCAGGTCAATAAACTGGTTGAAATGGGTGAAAAGCCTACAGAAGCTTGTAAGGCAGTTGCAAAGGAATCGGGCTTTAAAAAGAGCGAATTATATTCCGCATTCTGTAATAATTAAAACAAATAATTTTCAGATTACGGAAAAAGTGTAAGAATGATAAAAAATGCATAAAATACTTGAAAACCTCATAAAAATATGATATAATATACATAAACTTGAGTTTAAAAAATAAAAGGAGGATTTCAATATGATTTGCGATTTACATTGTCACACAAAACTTTCCGATGGATCTATGGGCATTGAAGATATTATAGCACAGGCTAAGAGAACAGGTATAGAATGGTTGTCCATTACCGACCATGATACAATGGCATCATTTTCGAGAGCGAGTATACTCGGAGAGCGTGCCGGAGTAAAGATACTTAAAGGTGTGGAGTTATCCGCATGGGATAAGAAACGTAGCCGGAAAGTTCATATACTCTGCTACGCACCACGCAAACCCGACAGATTAGAAGGATTATGTTTAAAATCATGCGAGATACGTAAAGAATGTTCCAAAGAGATGATAGCCAAAGTAATGGAAAAATATCCGATAACACTTGAAAGTATTCTGAAACATACTACAGCATCTAAGAGCATTTTCAAACAACATATCATGCGTGCATTGATTGATTACGGCTATGCACTGGAATTTTACGGCAGTCTTGACAGTGAATTATTCAATCGTGAAAAGGGTTCATGTTATGTTGAACGTGAATATCCTGATGTAAATTTTGTCATTGACCTCATACATACCGCCAAGGGAGTAGCAGTAATGGCACACCCTGCTCTTTATGACAGTATGGAACTTCTCGACGAACTCGCAAAGAAAGGTAAAATAGACGGTGTAGAAGTCAATCACTGGTCAGCGGACGAAAATTATCGTCAGGAACTCACCGCCCTTGCAGAACGTTATGACCTCATACAGACAGGCGGTTCAGATTTCCACGGACTTTATAACAACGTCCCGACACACTTAGGTAGCGAAACTACAACAAAGGAAAATCTTGACAGAATACTTAAACTTTCCGCAAAAATGAAGTAGGAGAATTTTTTTGAAAAATATGGAAGTTAAAATAATTCCGCTAATTATCTCACTGGTATTACTTTTTATATTCGTCACACCGGCGACTATGGGTATATTCAATATCGGAAATGCAGTAGGTATAATAGTATCTGTAATCATGACCGGAATATTTATATTCTGGAAATCATTTACAGAATCTATAAAAAATATATGGGACAAACCAGCCGGAAAAATATTTATAACTGCAATAACTTTTGTTTTAAGTATATGTGTTATACTTGCCGTAGTCATAAGTATATTTATGGTGAAATCCGCCAATGACCCACCACCGAATGAAAATACTACACTTGTCGTTTTAGGGTGTAAGGTCAAGAACGGCAGACCGAGTTTAATGCTGAAACGTCGGCTTGACTGTGCTTTTGAATACCTTTCGGAACATGAAAACGTAAACGTAATTGTTTCGGGAGGTCAGGGCAGTGATGAGATTATCAGCGAGGCACAATGTATGAAAGAATATCTCACTGAAACGGGTATATCTCCGGAACGCATTTTCATGGAAGACAAATCCACAAACACGGAGGAAAATTTAAAATTCTCACAGGAAATAATAAAAAGTAAAGGACTTCCGGAAAAAATAACCCTTGTCACCGATGCATTCCACCAGTGCCGTGCGGAAATGTTAGCGAAAAACATAGGCATTGAACCTTATAACATATCAGGCTATACAAGCTGGTATATAGTCCCGACCTACTGGGTGCGTGAATGGTTCGGAATAGCATATTACTTTATTTTCAGATAATTTTTTAATAACGCTTTTCAATATTGAAGAGCGTTATTTTAATAAAATTTCACAGGCGGAACGCAAAAAATAAGACTGTCATTTCTGACAGTCTTAAAAATCAGAGTTCAATTCCGTTAAGTTTAAGGAGTGCCCTTGCGGTATCGACGGAATCAACGCCCTCGGAGTTCTTTACAGGTGCAAATTCCTTATAGCGTTCCACCTCATACGGAAGACAGCTTTTCTGAAGATGTACCATATCAAGCACAAGGGTCTCGAATTTATAACCATTAGGTTCTTCCGGATTAATTAACTCGCCGGATTCATTCATATATGGTATTTTTTTCTTCACGACGTGTACGGGCATTTTTTCGGAAACGATTTCTTCAAGCCTGTCCACATTGAAAAGATAGTTAAGAATAACGCCGTATTTATAAGCAAGTCCTCCGTCATCTGTACGGAGTTCACGCATTTCTTCTGTCATCTCGTAGTATTCAACGATAGACGGCTTACCGTCTTCAAGACAAAGAATACCTACTCTTTCGTCAGGCGACGCCTTGCTTACTACCTTACTACCCGACTGGCTACCTGAATCTATAACAGCACCTATGAAACAAGGGTCAGCAATCTGCTGAAGAACATTATCTACTGCAAAAACATTTATCCATTCAATACCGTTGTTTCTGATGTCATTAAGAAAACCTGCTCTTGCCATCGATGAAAACCAACCACCATTACCGTTAGGCGATATTGATATATCCGATTTGCTTTCCATGTAAATTTTTCCGTTGAAGTCAACAGACGGTGCCATATCCTGAATAAAAAATTTAATATAATTTTTATCATAACCGAAATAATTC
>CAMWUB010000119.1 GCA_947177345.1 uncultured Ruminococcus sp.
TATATATTTATTTGAAATATATTCCTGTAATTCAAGGATAGTATCAGTATCGGCGACAGGGTTCACATTTGCAAGCGGATTGTCATTTGATTTTGACTTCAGGATAGAAACTTCTCCGCTGAAATCCGGATAGCCCATACTTAATTTTATCATGAATCTGTCAAGTTGCGAGTCCGGAAGATTATGCGTACCGGCTGAACCGATAGGGTTCTGTGTGGCAATTACTGTATAAGGTTCAGGCAGATGATAAGTCACACCGTCGACAGTTATGCTTTTTTCTTCCATGAGTTCGAGTAATGCGGATTGCGTTTTACTTGAAGTACGGTTTATTTCGTCGGCGAGGAACAGATTACAGAACGCTACACCCTCACGAAACTCAAAATTACCGGTATTCTTGTTATAGATAGAAAATCCGGTAACATCTGACGGCAGAACGTCCGGTGTGAACTGCATACGGTTGTGTTCGAGTGAAAGGGCTTTCGAGAACGCAAGGGCAAGTGTTGTTTTTCCCACCCCTGGAATGTCTTCAATTAGTACGTGTCCTTTACATAGAATAGCCAGCAATACTTTTATAATAATCTGGTCTTTGCCTATGACGGCTTTTTTAACTTCGCTCAGTATAGCGTTTATGCGGTTTGAGTAATATTTTTTGTCCATTTTTATTATCTCCTGTATCTTTATTTTAAAAAAAGACTGCCGGTATAAATTCGGCAGTCCGGAAAATTATTGTGTGATTTCCTTAGTCTCGTTACTGCCTTCAGGGTCAATGAGAATATCTTCAGTAATTTCACCTTTCATGAGTTTTTCAAAGTCTTCACCGTCAATTTTTTCAAATTTAAGTAAATACTTTGCGAGTAAATGAAGTTTATTCATATTAGCGGTGAGGATTTCAGCACAATCGCTGTATGCCTTATGAATGATAGATGATACTTCATTGTCAATCTGTCCGGCGACTGCCTCGCTGTAGTTTCTTGTGTGTCCGTAATCCTTACCTAAAAATACCTCGTCATTGTCTGAACCGTAAACTACTGTACCGAGTTTCTTGGAAAAACCGTACTTTGTAACCATATTACGAGCTGTATTTGTAGCACGTTCAATATCGTTAGATGCACCTGTGCAGATGTCATCAAGTACGAGTTCTTCTGCAACACGTCCGCCGAGGAGCATTATAATACTTTCTCTCATCTGATTTCTTGAAACGTGCTGGTCATCATTATCGGGTCTTGTAACAGTAAGTCCGGCAGCCATACCACGCTGAATTATAGTAACCTGATGTACCTTATCCTGTGTAGGAAGATTATAAGCCGTTATAGCGTGACCGGCTTCATGATAGGCAGTTACACGGCGGTCATGTTCGGAAACTATTCTTGATTTCTTTTCAGGACCTGCAATGACTTTCATAGTAGCGTCTTCAATATCCTTTTCAGTTATGGCGAGCCTGTTGGCACGTGCGGCGAGGAGTGCCGATTCATTCAGTAAGTTTTCGAGGTCTGCACCGGTAAAGCCTTGTGTAGTCTGTGCGATTACTTTCAAATCAACGTCCGGAGCAAGTGGTTTATTTTTTGCGTGGACGTTCAGAATTTCTTCACGTCCCTTAACGTCCGGATAGCCTACAACAATCTGTCTGTCGAAACGTCCGGGACGGAGAAGAGCAGGGTCAAGAATATCACGTCTGTTTGTGGCAGCGATAACTATTACACTTTCGTTACCGGTGAAACCGTCCATTTCAACAAGTAGCTGATTGAGGGTCTGTTCTCTTTCGTCGTGACCGCCTCCGAGACCTGCTCCACGGTGTCTGCCGACAGCGTCTATCTCGTCAATGAAGATTATAGCCGGTGAATGTTTTTTAGCCTGCTCAAAGAGGTCACGTACTCTTGACGCACCCACGCCGACAAACATTTCAACAAAATCAGAACCGGAAATCGGAAAGAACGGACAACCGGCTTCACCGGCTACTGCTCTTGCAAGTAATGTCTTACCAGTTCCGGGAGGTCCTAAAAGTAATACACCTTTCGGAACTTTTGCACCGATTTCAGTATATTTTTTAGGATTTTTGAGGTAATCAACAATTTCTTCAAGTTCCTGTTTTTCCTCGTCAGCACCGGCGACATCTGCAAAAGTAGCCTTTCTTGCACCAGCCTGATTTTTAAGGTTAGCCTTTCCGAAAGAATTATATTTACCGCCTCCGCTACTCTGCTTCATCATGAAAACAAGAATAGCTATTCCGAGAATAATGGTCAGAATTACCGGTATAAGAGAATACAACCACGTCCGGTCAGTAATTTTAATATAGTCCTGTTTCAAGGGTTCGTCGGGATATTTGGCGTTATAATTTTTTCTGTAATCTTCGGTATCGCTCAGAAAAATATTAACGTTAGGTACTTCATATCTTTTTTTGCTTTCCTCACCTCTCAGCTGATAAGTAAGTTCACCAGTACCCAAATCAAGTTCATAATATGATACTTCAAAATTATCAAAGTGACTTATTATACTGGTATATTCGTTTTTGTTGTTTGTTGCGGTGAGCCTTGTACTAAGGAAGTAAATTCCGAAAATGGCAATCAGCACAACAAGAAGATAGGTAAAAATGCCTCGGTTTCTTTTTGGTGTCAAAAAATATCCACTCCAATCTTTTTTATTTTTTTCTTACTGAAATTTTTAAAAATTTCGTAGTAGTATTGTCGGGGGCTACACGCTGTGCAATACCGATATTTTCGGCGAAAATAGTACCGTTCTGGTCTTCGAGGAAGTGCAGTGTATCACGTTCAGCGGTGGGGATTTTTTCGTTAACCAGCTTTTTTACCGATGATGTAAAATTTCTTCCCTGAAGCTGTATTCTGTCACCGAAACGACGGTTACGCAGAATAACCCTTCCTATTATTTTATCATAATCCAACATATAAAATGTTAATTTTTTATGAACAGAATTAATTTTCTGAAAATCTTCACACGGAATTATTTCACATGAAAGAATTTTGTCGGGAAAAATAGTATTTTCGCCGATTTCCAGCTCAGTGGAAAGAAATTCCGGATTCTGAGCAGGGAGAATTTTTTTCAGTTCAGCGTTCTGACCGTCGGAAACAAAAAAAATGTCACCTGAAATGTTTATTTTTCCGCCGTCTGTAAGAATCCTGTCGGCTTTTATAAGACGGTCATAAGAGTAGGAAAGCGAATTTTCAGACAAAAGCCGTGCGATACATCTTTTACGTATTACCTCGTGGAATTTATTCAGACCATGTAATTTATTACCGTTCCGACATTCTGAAAGGGCTTTTTCAGTAAGTTCTTCAATCATCGAGTTCTCAGAACGTATCGCATCTATCGAATTTACAGAAGTTTCAATCAGTGACGGATTTATTCCGGTGAGTACCGGCAGAACCTGATGGCGTATCTTGTTACGGGTGTAATCGTCGGAAAGATTGGTACTGTCGGTCACATAATCCTGTCCGATATTTTTCAGGAACGCTTCAATTTCCTGACGGCTTACCACAAGCAGAGGTCTTATTATATTATCTCTGACAGGCGGTATACCTGAAATGCCTTTCAGTGCTGAACCTCTTGCAAGATTGAATATAACCGTTTCAATATTATCATTGGCATTATGTGCGGTGGCAATCTTAGCACCGGCTGAATTTTCCGCAAATATTTCATATCTCAGTTTTCGTGCGGATTCTTCTGTTGAAAGTCCGTATTTTTCCGCAAATGACCTGACATCACATGACACCGCTTTAAACGGAACGTTCATTTTTTTACAGAGTTCACGACAGAAATTTTCGTCCCTGTCACTTTCTTCACCACGTAAGCAGTGGTTTACGTGTAGAGCCTTTACAGAAAATCCGATTTTATGGCTTATTTTCGTAAGTACAACAAGAAGGCAGATACTGTCCGCACCGCCTGAAAGACCGCATATGACAGTATCGCCTTTATAAATCATATTATATTTTTTTATAAAAGAAAAAATTTTATCAGTCATGTTACCTCTCTGCCGGATTGTTATAATCCGGATTTGAAAAACGTGTATATCTTCCGTCCCACATAAGTTGAACAGTACCTGTTTCACCGTGTCGGTTTTTAGCCACTATACATTCGGAAATATTCTGTTTTGTACTTTCCTTGTTATAGTAAGCGTCACGATAGAGGAAAAGAACTATATCGGCATCTTGTTCGATAGAACCGGATTCCCTTAAATCTGAAAGCATAGGTCTTTTATCGTTACGACTTTCAACACCTCTTGAAAGCTGAGAAAGAAGTATTACCGGAACATTCAGTTCTTTAGCCATTATCTTCAGCTGACGTGTCATTTCAGATATTTCATTCACTCTGTTTTCACGGTGTGAAGCTGATGTTATAAGTTGCAGATAGTCTATAATTACAAGACCTAAATTCTGTATGTGTCTTAATTTAGCCTTAATCTGCTGAACTGATATACTTGCGGTATCATCTATATAAAGTGGCATACTACTTAAATATCCTGCACCGCTTGCGAGTTTAAGCCAGTCATCTTCTGAAATTCTTCTGTTGCGGAGACGACCGGAATCAACTCTTGATTCTGTTGAAAGCATACGCAATGCAAGCTGTTCACCTGACATTTCAAGATTGAATGTTACTACATCTTTATCAGTACATTTTGCGACGTTTACAGCGATATTCATAGCAAAAGCGGTTTTGCCCATTGCAGGACGTGCCGCAATTATGATAAGGTCTGATTGATTAAGTCCGGAAATTATACTGTCAAGCAATGTGAACCCCGTTTTTGCACCTGAATATTTATCTCTGTTTATGGAAATATTATTTAATCTGTCAAATGCCTGCATAATAAAATCCGAAACAGGTGTAAGGGTTTTATTGTCATTTCCCTGTCGGATTTCATAAATCTGCTGTTCAGCGGAATCAAGAAGAATCTGGGCATCGTTTTCACCTGAATTTATGTTTTCCAAGATGTTACCGGCAAGATTTGCAAGACACCGCAGAAGATATTTTTCTGTTATTATCTTGCAATAACTGGTAACGTTTGAAGTGGTCGGCAGAATTTCAGCGATTTTTGAAATATATCGTCTGCATTCGGTTGCAGTATCGAATATATTAAGTTTCTGAACTTCATTCAGTATTGTTACAATATCGGCAGGAATGTTGTTTGTATACATTCTTACGATAACAGAATATATATCCTTATGTTGTGGAATATAAAAGTAATCCGGTTTTATGAGTTCCATCACTTCCGGAATGACAGACGGTTTTGCAATAATAGCTCCTAATACCGACTGTTCCGCCTCTGTATTATGTGGCTGGTTTTTTGATTCCATATGGTATCACCAATCAGCCTTCAGTCACTTCGATGTCAATTTTTTCGGAAATACCATTATAAAGTTTTATAACGGCGTTATAAGAACCAAAATTCTTTATATCGGTACTGAGGTTTATTTTTTTCTTGTCGACTTCAACACCAATCTGATTTTTAATAGCTTCTGCAACGTTTCCGGCGGTTACAGAGCCGAAAAGTCTGCTGTTTGAACCGGCTTTAGCAGTTATTATAACTTTCTTTCCCTTGAGTTTTTCAGCGGATTCCTTGGCGTTTTTGATTTCAAGGTCTATTTTGTGCTGTGCGGACGCTTTCTGTCCGGCGAGTTCAGCCATATTCTTTGAATT
>CAMWUB010000120.1 GCA_947177345.1 uncultured Ruminococcus sp.
ATTGTAATTAAAATATTATTCAGTATGCATAATCTTCATCTTGAATAACAAGTGTCTGTAAATCTTCTACATGACAGCCGAAGAATTTTGCAAGTCTCCAGTAAGTTTCTTTGGAAGTCGCACGTCTGTTTACGAAACTATACAGACACTCGCACGTTATACCACTTTCACGGCTTAATTGTCGGATAGTTTCAATTTTATGTTCTCTCATAAGCCGGTAAAATTCGTCGATATTAAGTACTATTTTCATTGTTATCCTCCTTTCCTGAAAGTCAATCAGACAATTTTTTATTTTTTTGCTGTTCCCTGTATACTTGTATGTAAAGAATGTTATCAAGTGCATTGCCGAAAGTTGCTATACATAGTATAATTTTGAAATCCAAATCAATTAACATAGCGATACATGAATCGATTATAGTTGCTATGGCAAATGTGGAAAGATTATTATTGTCGAAATGTTCCCGTTCAGATTCCTGTCTGTAGCGTTCACTACGTAGACGATTTCCGCCACAGATGATATTTCTTGTTATCAGTGCAAATACAAAAGTATCAAGTATATAGTAAACTATAATATTATCTGACATAAGAGTATAGATTGTAGTTGTTATTCCGGCGACAGTTTCAAGTACACAGAACAGTGTGAATTTCCGGAATAAAATATCTGAATACTTATTCCATAGTACACTTGCTAAAACGATTCCAAAACAACTGATAATCTGTTCTGATGCAATCATGAAGTCGGATATATGTAGCATAATTTCCTTGTGAATGGTCGGATATGCTGTTGAGTAGAAAACAGTACTCAGAAACGTTGCAAGAAGCATTCTGTCCGGTTTTTTAATCATTTTTCACCTCCTTTGATGTATTCTAATTCATATATGGCAAATCAGCGAAGAAATCGAAGCATTCCTGTTTGATACATCTGGCACAGTCGTCATATGGGTCGTCATTACTATACGTGCAACGCACTTTTTCTTCGTGTTCTGATTCGCATTTGCCATAATTCCGGCAGTGGTCGCACAGATTACAGTGAAAATAACCAAACATAATTTTTACCTCCTTTCATTTTGCTATGACTCTGCGTTCATGCGGACTTGTCACCGCCGGATTTCCGGTCGCATTAGAGCAGGGGAACGGATTCCCCTGTATTATTTTAAACTTCTATTTCCATATAGCGTGCCATGCCAATAAGTCCCCTGAGTGTTATATCGTCGTTGTCATAAGCGTTTGAAAAAAGGTTTATCGCCCCTCTGAGTGCCTGTGGTGTTCGTGCAATCCTGAGCAGGTAGTCTATTTCGGCGTTCATATTTTCAGTTTCAAGAATCGGGAAAAGTTTGCAGATGTCCTCACGCTGAATTTCCGTATTTCTGTAGATTTTACGCTGTTTAGTACGGTTTGCAATCTGTGCGAACTCTGCTTTTTTACCGCCCATACGGGTTACCGTTTCAAGATTTCCGATAAAGCAGATACCAAGTGTTTGACCTTGGTCATTGAAGTAATCAGAAAAACTTCTGAGAATTTCAATATTTTTTGTTGTGAGATGTTGTGATTCATCAAAAATCAGAACTTTTCCGTCGGTAAGTTTGTGGGCTATTGACAGCCATAATTCATTGATTGATTTTTCCTGAACCGCTCCGATGCGGTCTGCAATCGTCTTTAAAAGGCTTTTGGTGTTGGTCAGACATGGGGTGATTGTTATCAGAAAGCTGTTTGACGGATTATCCGTTACGAATTTCTGTGCTGCCTTTGTCTTGCCTATTCCGGCATCACCGCAGATTACAGCAAGTCCGCCTTTTTTCTGACAAAGTACAATCGTGACATAAACCTGTTCCGAAACGCTGGTCGGTGCGTATTCAATTTCTGTGTATGTAAGTTCCGCACGTTCTTTTACTCCGAAATATCCGGAAAGAACATCAAAGATTTTCTGTGGATTGGCGTTATATTTGCCGTTTCTGATTTGTGAAAGTGCTGTTCCGGATACGCCGATGAGCTGTCCGACAGCGTTCTGACTTAGACCTTTTTCTTTTTTGAGGGCTTCCACTTTTTCGAGAAGCTCCAGTTGTTCGCTTGTATACATTATTTATTTCTCCTTGATTCGACATTTCTTAACATTCTTTGTGGGTCGATTATACATGAATTTTCCGCACCGACTGCCATACGTTCTTCCGGTTCTTCATTTGCCATCACCATGATAATATTTTTTGGAAGCTGTATATTGAATTTTCCGGCATTCTGTTCTGAAATGTACCGTAAACCATCTTTCTGCGTGAAATTGCTGTCGCCCCTGAGTTCCTTTGCACGTGCTTTGACCTGTCTGGTAACGTCTGCCTGACCACGTCCGAGTTCTGCGATTTTTTCCTTGCTTTCACCGAAATATTCAAGCGTAAGCCAGTCTGCACATTCCCACGTGAATAAATATCTGTCTTCACGGTCGTAAAGCCGGACGGTTGATGGGTCGTTGCGGTCATATCTGACACAGGCTTCCTCACCGATATATTGCCATACAATATTCTTATCGTAATACCATATTTTTTCGCCGTGGTACGTGATAAATACGCCGTTTCTTTTGACTTTCTGAAATCCTGCATTCCTGAGCATGAGCAGGTCAAGTGTTGCATCACTGGCTTTTCTTAGCGAAGTTTCGGCAATTGAGGCATTCCATACGTCAATCAAGGTCATTCCCTTGTACTTTGATTCACTACTGCCATAAGGTTGTACATTGTATATATGGTCGGCAAAATCCGCAAACGTTTCACGGAGTTCTGCCTCTGTTTCAATGGTGCAGTTCTTAATATTCTGCTTGAGAATTTCAGGGCGTTCCACGATATTTCCGCCACAGTAGCCATATTGTGCGGTACAGTACTGTTCTTTTATAATCCGGTGGATTCGCTCCACAACTTTCGCCTGTGCGTTCCTGACTTTTGCAAAAACCAGTTCAATGCCGAGCCTTTCTACTATCGTCACCGGAATATTTCCTTTTTTGTCTTTAGAAATTTTTCGGTTACGTCGTTCACCGGCAATGTCAAGAGCCGTAAATTCTCGACCATTATCGAAATACAGACGTTTCGGAATGCCAAAACGGTGCATCGCAAATCTCAGGGCATCAAGCGTTGAATTGGAATCGGGACTTTCAGTTATATTCCAGCCGACAAGAACGTTTGATTTTACGTCAAGAACCGTTGTTATGTACAGTCTCCTTGTTTTTTCTGAATTATTGTCCTGCCTTACTATAACGTCGAAAGTGTAGTTATCCATAACCCAGCCGTCGTTAGCGTAAACGTTATCTTTTCGCCGGTTCGCATACGGAGTACAATGGTCATGCAGAGCCTTTTCACCGTTGTGTGAATATTCGAGAACCGCAAACGGAATGGTTTTTATTTTCCGTCTGAAACACGCCACCGACGGAATTTCTTCCACAAGTTCGGGATATTCTTCAGCTATGTACGCACTCACCATACGGTAGCATTTACTGATTTTTGGTTCACTCTGTTCAAGATAGATGTTCATGAAATTCTGTCATATTATGCTGTCGTCGTCGAGCTTGCTTTTACCTCTGCTCCAACCGCCTCGACTGTCAACAAGGTCTGCGTAGCATTCGTTTTTGTATGCTGAATATTTCCGGTACAGAATATCCGTACTGATTTCTAAATCCGGATTGAGATACTTCTGATGAGCGACAAACAATTTGTCAAACTCTGTCTTGTCTTTGCGTTCGGAGCGTTCAGATTGCCATTCTATAAGAATGTCTGTCCAACGTTTTATTTCTGTACGTTCAGCTTCGGAAAATTCTTCAAACGCCTTTTGAATGCCCTTTAAACGGTATTTAAACGTCGTTTTTTCTTCGGGTTCGCTGTCTGTTTTTTCGGGAAGTACGCCTGATTCTGTACGCTTCTGACGGTAGTATTTAGCTTGCAAATCTTCTGATAACGCTGATATAGGAATTAAACTATGTATTTTATTAGTTTCAGGATTTAATGTAGATTCAGCAGAAAGTTTGTTTATTTTAATAAGTCTGCTGATATAGCTTACAGAACAACCTTTTAATTCTGCCAATTCTTTTAATGTAAGGTATTCCAAAATTTTTCTCCTTTCTGTCGGAGCAGGAACGCTCCGACAAAAATTTCTTCTTAGGTATTGACATTGTCAATTTTTTGTGATACACTTAAAACGTACATTAAAGGAAGTTGCATTCTTCTTTTAACGTGGCGTTTTCCAGTTTCAGGGTAGTTATCACGTGTTCAAAGCGATAGCCTTGAAGCTGGATTTTTTCTAAGTGCTTAATCAGTCGTTCATTGATGTTGATAAATTTCTGTTTGCTGATTATCACAGTGTTCGGAAGTTCCACATCCAGTTCCATGTCGGTGATAAACTCAGAAGTCGCCTGCTCCAGTTCGATGAGCGTTCTGACTGTCTCGTACTGTGTTTCGATGTTGTCTTTGAGTTCATCGCTCATCACCATACCGGCAAGCGAATTGACAGCGGAAGTCACACTGTTCAGATACGCCTGTGCCTTGCATAAAAAGTTCATACTTTTCACCTCTTTTCAGTTTTCAAGATTCTGTCAGCCTTTCGGCTGTGGGATAGGGCTTTTTATAGTGATGCCCTTCAGAACACTTTGAGTTTTCAAACTGCTTTTCTGTCGTCAAACAGCAGATAATCAATGCTTATATCAAGTGCAGTGGATATTTTTACAATCATCTGTTTTGACGGATTGAATTCGTCTCTTTCAAGCCGTGATATATACGGCTGAGTAGTCTGCATTTTCTTCGCAAGTTCCACTTGTGTGTAACCAAGTTCTTCACGACGATTTCTTATTTTCTGTCCGAATGTCATAAAATCACTCCTTTCTGTTTACTTTTCAATTCGCTTGTGATAAAATATAAATGGGTTTTTATGCCTTCGAATATTACCACCATTTATATTATAATACGTTTTTTCGTATTAGTCGAGCACGTGGTACGAAATTTCTTATAGAAAGGAAGAAGTTTGTGAATAATAGCCAAGCAATATTAAGTATTTTATTGCAATATATACAAAAAAATGGCACTACTGAAAAACAGTGCCTTATTGATTGCAATATTAATACGAGTTTTCTTACTGATTGGAAAGGAGGTAGACTCAAAAATCCTTCTTATGACAAAATAGTTAAGTTAGCTGGATATTTAAACATTGATTTAAACTTACTTTTTTTAGGCGAGAATAACAGCAAAACATCTGAATTAACTGATGACGAGCAAGAACTTATTGAAAGCTATCGTCTGCTCACCGATGACAGTAAGGAAGAGGCATCTAAAAGAATAGAAGAACTTGCAAGTGGAATTGTTTCCGGCACAAATGAAGACAGACAAAATATCTTTAAACCTTCTTACTATTCTGATTTAAGAGAGAAAGAAATGTTGATGCTGTTCAGAAGTCTTTCTGAACACGAACAGGAAAGACTTATAGGCAGAGCAGAACTTATGGCAGAGCAGACTAAACTTGGAGAGAATGTCGGCTGAAATTTAAATTGACAACCAAAAACAATCCTGAAGACAATTCCGAAAAATGATATTTACTATCTGTATAAAATGACTTAGTGAACCAGTTCACCAACAATTGCATTTTAGTTCACTAAGTGAACTTG
>CAMWUB010000121.1 GCA_947177345.1 uncultured Ruminococcus sp.
TCTGTAGCCAGGGTATTGAGTGATGAGATTGTACTTAATGTAAGTACAGCAATCATTAATTTTGCTAAACGTTTTTTCATAATATAATTCCTCCTCTTATTTACCTAAAGTGATTGTGGGGAGTGTAGCCGGAACATCTTCAAACAGTGAGTCACTTACTAAACGCTGTCCTTCATTTGTTTCAGCCTTGTTTACTCTGTAGAGTTCAACACGAACTTTATCAGGAAGGTCTGAGAGATATTCAGGTTCAATCCAGTAAATCCATGTACCGTTTGATACATTTGCGATATTGCCCTTTTCTGGAACGTCTGCAAGGATTATCTGGTCTGCAACTGTGTTGTTTTCAGCGTCCTTACCGCCTACAATGTTACCATCTTTATCGTAAAGGATTACTACGTTGTAAGCCGGATTACCCTTATATGAACCTGTGAATATTACAGAGCCACCAGGGATAACATCTGTATCCTTTGTGCCGTACTTGTAATCAGCATCGAGTTTACCGATAACAGTTACCTTTTCGCCCTCTGTTCTGCGGAAGTCAACATTATCACCTGTTGGACTGAGTACATCAAGTTCAGCGATTGAAATATTCTGATTCTGCTGATTGAGAAGCACGAGTTTAACTGATGTTGTAGCATATGTGCTGATGTATTCATTGTCATCATTTGCAAAGTAAACAGTTTCACTTCCGTTGAATGTTCCTTCAGCTGTAAGTTTCCATGTACCGTCAACGAGTACATAAACTTCATACTGACCTGCGGAATTACCTTCACCTGCTGTATATTTAAGACCTGTAGCTGTAAGAGTCTGGTGGAAATCAATAACGATTTCAGCATTGTTGCTCTTAACAGTAGGATTGTAAATTGTATTAAGGTTTGTATCAATAGCCTGCTCTTCAGGTTTGCTTTCAGTCTTGTCACATGGCATTTCTTCTGTAGCTTCGTGTACTTCCTTTGTTGCTTCAAGACCGCTGACACTTACAGTCCAGTTGGTTTTATCCATACTGCCGTCGTGTTCAATCTTAATCATATCTGTAGTATATACTGCTGAACGGTTGAGATACTGGTCAATGAGAGTAACTTTATAGTATACAGCACGGTTGTTCATAGTAGCAACTGTATCTGTGAATGAATTGCTCTGTGCGAATCCTACAGGAGTTTCTTCAACTTCTCCGCCCTCGATAGTGCAACGGATTACTTCATAACCGAGTATATCTGCTTCCGGAACGCCCTCTGTTGTGAATTTGAGGTCAACCTTGTTTGCATCTGCACCGATTTTTACAGAAACGTCTTTTATTGCTTCTACTGAAGATTCAGTACCAAGAACGCCACCGTCGCCGTTTAATGCATAAATTCTTGAATCATCGTTTGCATACTGAATAGCTCTTGTTTCTTTCGGGAACTGTTCAGCATATTTCTTTGTTTCTGCGTTAGGTACTTTGCCCCAGCGTTCAAAGAATTCAAGTACATTCTTTTCTGCTGCTGCACAAGCCAGTCTCATTAAGTTCTGGTCTGTATCGCCATTCACTGAAAGAGCCATAGCTTTTTCTTTGTCTGCACTCCGAGGAGCTTTTGAAGTATTTCTTGCATATGTGTCAACTCTTGCATAGAAGAGGTTTTTAAGCTGTTCGTTGTAATCTGAATATGTCTTGTAGTTAAGTCCTTTATCATATGCGAGGTGTAACTGCCAGTACATACCGAGCTGTGTAGCGATATTTGAACAGTCGCCCTTTGCACCTGAAGTTACTTTATTATAGATGTTCTCATACTGGAAACGCATTCCTTCATTTGTATCCTTTGCCTGAGCAAGCTGTGCGAAGTAGTTGTTTGTGATTTCTGCAACTGTATAAGCACCCTGATTGATGTTATGACCGATTTCATGAGCAATACCCCAGCCGAAGTAGCCACCGCTTATATATTTGCCTTCTTCAGTTGACTTAATCGGAACACCCTGCATAAGACCAGATGCTGAACCCCATTCAATACCGATGTGATTTCCTGAAGCGTACATGAATGCACCGGTAAACATCTGCTGATAACGGATATTGAGGTGACCCTTCGGAATCTGGTCAATCTGATTTGAAGCAGAAGCATTAAGACCCTTGTGCTGATAGAAGAGATACATCATTTCTTCCATAGCGTCCATTGAATTTACAAGTTTTTCAGCACGTTCTTCAACAGAACCTGTGCCAGTACCTGCAAGCATCTGTTTAGCAGGAAGTGAAATCATCATTGTGTCAAGCATTATATCAGAAGCTCCGAGAATACAATTCTGTTCATCATATGCTTTCTTTAATTTATTATTTTTAGCATTTCCGTGAACTTCATTGTGAAGTTCTTCCATACCTGCAACGTATGTATCAAGCTTTGTAACATAGTCAATTGCTCTTGCCATACGTTCTTCTCTGTCGGTTACTTTGTAGAGGTCAAGCTTCGGAACTTGTGTAGCACCGTTTACACGTACAGAGTATTTATCACCGGAATTAGCATCACCTTCATACTGAATATACATAGCACCGCCGTTTTCCTGACTTGCAAGAGAACCGTTAGTTAATGTAATATTGTTTGCACCAACTTTAAGGTTATATGTCTGTAAAATTACATTGCCGTATTCAGCATGATACTGTACAACAACAAGTTTAACATTTGTATTTGCACCTGTTTTCTTGTTGTTACAACCTACATAAACGGTTGCTGACTGACCCGTACCGATTGTAGCACCAAGTGGCTGCCAAGCATTCAGACCAGAGAATCCACGGCCGGTATCATTTGTTGTAATGGTATTGTATATTGGTACTGACGGAGTAAGAGCCTTAGAATTAAGAATATCTTCAGCTGTCTTAAGTTCATTGAGTACCTCTTGTTTATTGAAGTTTTCTTCGCCGAATTCATCAGGAAGATTTATTTTTTCACGGAGTTCATCAATAGTTTCCTGTGTAACATCATCTCTGAGAACTGTGTGCAGGTCATCAACATATAAATCAAATACTTCATCAATAAGTGAATCATATTCATAGAAGTATGTTTCTGCAACAGATATAGGAGCACCATAACGTGAAATACCAATCTGGAATTTAGTTGCTGTTACAGGATAAGGAAGTCTGAGCATATAATATGGTCTGCCTTGTGCGTCAACTTTTCTTGAGGTATAGTTTCTGTAATCCCATGCACCATTGAATTCATTGTGCTGTTTGCCTTCTTCGTCCCACCATAAGCAGTGTGTGAAGTCTATACCTGTTGTTGTAAGTATACCGATTGTATCAAACTTATAAGCCTTATCGAAAGTATAAGTAAGACCATTACCTACACCAACGGAGTTCCAACCGCCGTCATTTGCACTTTCTACAAGGTAGTATGAAGATTTTACACCGTCAACAGTAGCCCATGCTGACTTAGTTCTGCTATTGCCTGTAGCATTATCTGTATCTTCATTATCTACTACACTGTCTACAAGTGTACCGCCGTATCTTTCAACGTTCGTAATGTGTGTTTTACCAGGTCTGCCTTTTGAGTCACGGTTAATGAGTTTGTATTTAGGCATATCAGCAAGGTTAAGACTTACTGGTTCTGCTAATACATGGGTTGATTCCGGACTGCTGCCGAGGTCATTGTGACCTACTACATAAATTTCGTATTCAGTACCAGCTGATAAGCCTTCGATATTATATGAGTTGCTATAGGTTGTTTTTGAAGTAAATGTTGTTTCATTCTGTTCTCTATAGAAAACAGTGTAGGATAAAGTATCAGGCATTTTATTCCATGATACAACAATTTTACCTTCACCGCCTTTGGCTTTTACCATATCCGGTTTATCAGGACGTTTGGTTGACTGAGGTGTAACAACTATTTCATCACAGTAACCACTTGACCATGAACCATTTACAGACTGTACACTTACTTTATATGTTACATAGTTTTCAACTTCTTTTTTATTAAAAGTTGAAATTGTCATAGAAGTACCATTAGTATTGATTATCTCTTCCTGACCGCCTTTTGAAATCTTTACCTGATAGCCTTTTACGTTTAAGCACGGGTCCCAGGTGATGCTGAACTGTTTGCTACCTGCTTTTGCCTTGAGATTCATAGGTCTGTCAAGCTCAGGTTCAGGAATACGGTCTTCCATACCGTTTACAAATTCAACTTTACTGATTTCAGCAAGATTACTGTTCTTCTGCATTGCCATAATTTTCAGAGAAACTTTCTTAACTGCAATCTGTCCGCCGAGGTGAAGATTAATATTACCGTTTGCATCAATATCAGCTGTTACATTGCTTTCTTCAAGGAGGAAGTCAATGTCTGCCACTACAGGAACAGTTATTTCACGTTCAACACCGTTTTCAACAACAATAATAGTAAATTCAGCTTCTTCAACCGGATTTTCTTTACCTGATGCAATTGAAATACCGTCGATTTCAGCAACACCTGCCTTGTCTTCACCTGTAAGGTCGAAACCGATTTCTACAGGAGTATCAGCTGAGATTTTACCACCGTCTGAAGGTGAAAGACTTACAGGCGCAGGCTGATCATCTGAATCAGAAGCAACACCTGCACTGGCTTTCATAAGGTCTGCTAAACTACCTTTCATAGCTGTTTCTTCAGGAACAGAAGCCTCAACAGTTTCAGGTGATATAGCTGATTCAATAGTTGTTGCATTTATATCAAATTCTTCTCCAAAACTTTCTGAAAAGATTATAAAGTCCTGTAAATTAACTTCGCCGTCACGGTTAAGGTCAGCAGCAGGATATTCGTCTTTATTACTGGTTCCGTCAATAATATCTAAAAGAATTTTTTCATCTTCTTCACCTATCTCATTATCACCATTAACGTCGCCTACCTTAAGAAGACCGGGGTGGCTTTTTTCTTCATCGTTATGTTTATATCCGCCGAGACCGGCTGTTACTTTTAAAGTATATATTTTATTGTCTATTACAACTTCGTTATTAATATATTGTGTAAAACCTGGTGCTTCTATTTTAAGCTGATAAGTATCACTTACAATATCGTTAAATGTTAATGTATTAACTGAGTTATTCGCATCAAGTTTTACTTTTTCTACTATTTCACCTTTACCTTCTTTGCTTAATGTTGCAGTAAATTCAACATCTCCACCAAGTGCAATAGCTGTACTAATTTCAATATTAAGTTTTGCCGGAGCTTTAGGGTCTGTTATACTATTAGTTTCACCAGAACTTACTTGTGTTTTTTTAGTTGCAGGCATAACAACTTTTCTTATACCTGTAGATACCTTTACACTTGATGAAATTATAGCCTCTGCATTGAGTGCCTGAGGTAAACTGCATACCATGGACATTGCCATTATAAATGCGGTTCTTCTTTTGAAACTGCGTCTGTTCGTTATATTTTTCATAATCATTCTTCCTTTCTGATACTGGCTTTTCTTATTGGTATAAGAACTAAAACAGCTTTTAATATAAATCCAATTTTCAACCACCTGCTGTTGTAACTATTAAATCAGAACTCTTATATTTTATGTTCTTACCCTTAATAAGTTTGCCGTTTGGTTTTCGTAATTTATCTTATGATTATATTATAGCTGATTTTCAAAAAAAGGCTATAGTTTTTTGAAACGTCCGCTGTTTTCT
>CAMWUB010000122.1 GCA_947177345.1 uncultured Ruminococcus sp.
TATTGGTTATTCCGGTATATTTATGTACTTCCAATAATTTCATTAATTTTTTCAATCAGAGCTTTTAAAATCGGCATACTCATGAATGTAACCGCACCTCTGCCCCACATTTCCGCTACTGATGCGATAGCATTTTCACCGCTGTCACGACATATTTCACAAGTTATCTGCGTTATGAAACAAATCGCCGACGCTTTGAAAATCAATGATATATAACTTTCGGATATTCCGGCTTGTGAAAAAACTTCGCTTATATCCGTAATGAGCGGTTCAACAAAAAGTATAAGCCCACCCATTACCGCTATACACGCTACAAGTGCGGTCATCATGGCTTGTTCCTGACAATGTTGTTTAAGTAAAACTGCCATTATCGCAGAACATATACAGAATATCGCTACAGAAAAACAGTTTTCTACCATAATCCGAACACCATTTTTACTTTCTCGAAAAGGTCGCCTATTTCGTCGACTATAACTACAAGTACCACTATCAAACCGGCAAGTGTAGTCATCATGGCTTGCTCCTCACGTTCAGCACGTTTCAGAACAAGATTAAGTACCGCAACTATAATACCAGTTCCGGCTATTTTAAAAATCAAGTCAATATCCATAATCTATATCCTTTCACGCTATATTATGAGAATACCTGTCATAATTCCGAAAAGCACCCCGACACTTTTATATAATCTGCTTTTCTGAACATATATATCATAGTGCTTCTTTTCAAGTACACACGCCTTTTCCGTAAGGGTTTCCATTGAAGCCAGCTGACCTTCAATGTCACTCTGTCCGAGAACATTTCCGAAATCACACAGAAGACCTTTTACATCATCAGGAAGATTTTTCTGTGATTTTACGGAATCTGTCCATATTTCACGGAAATTATCTTCAGGATTATATTTTTCGGGTATCGCCTGTAAAAAAATCAGACGCTGAAATTTTTTATTGTTTTTAAGTTCCGCACTTATCATGTATACGTCGTCGGCACTGCACCGGATAATTACAGCGGTATTCATGAACATTTCATGTATATTCCGGCAGAAATCGAGGTCTGATTTAATACGTTCCGAAAAATAAATACCTGCTGTACCTCCCGCAATTGTGAACATAATCGCTGAAATTATCCTGAAAAACATATGCCGAGCCTCCTGATTTCACGGATTCTGCCTAATTTTTCAAGAAATACAACATATTCAAAGATACCGCTTTCAAGTAATGGTCTTATTGTCTGACGTTTCAGAAGATTTTCATAATTTTCAGCATGGACAGTAGCCGTGAAACCAACTCCGCAACCAAAAGCCCCGTAAATCGCTGAAACATCTTCAGGTGTGGAAATCTCATCGCAGAAAATCATATCCGGCGAAAGCGTCCGGACGGCTGATATTATACCGTCTGCACGTCTGCAACCGACAAGAACATCTGTAAGAACTCCGACATCATTTTCCGGTACTCCTCCGGTAACAGAGGCTATTTCATTTCTTTCGTCGATAAGTGATATTTTTATCTTATTTCCGTATATCCGGCACAAATCCCTTAAAACAGTCGTTTTTCCGGTATTAACTCCGCCACATATCAGAACGCTTTTCCCTGCAATCCGTTCATAAATTTTTTCCGCACAACCGGTCACGCACCTCGCCACACGAAAGTTAAGGGCATTGAAACTGTTGATTGTCTTTCTGGTGGTATCGGAATAAGTTCCGGCAAGTCCTACACGTATTCCGCCCCTTAGTACAAAATAACCCTCACGTAATTCCCTCGTACAGCTGTGCATTGAATAATGACAAAGTCTGTCAACGGTCTGGCGGATATCCTCGGCACTTATGACTATATTTTCCGGATTGTTATAATCGCTGATAAGTTTTCCGGTACTGGTCAGATATTTTATTCTGTCCGGAAAAACATATGATATAGCCCGTCCACTCCGGAGGCGTATTTCTGTAGCGGTCTTTCCTGATTCGGAAACTAATTTCATAGCCGTTCTTATTTCCGGTATCATGTAGGAAGATATTATTTCATAGCTTGTACTTTCCGTCATTGTAAACACTCCTTTCACTAAATAATATTCAGTAAATCCGCACATTATTCACGGACATAAAAAAAACAGCACACCGAAGTGTGCTGTAATTTTTTTTGGAAATTATTCCTTAACACCACCGAGGGCAACACCGGCAATGATGAACTTGGAAAGAAGTATGTATACTATGATAATCGGAATGATACCGAGTGCGATACAAGTATAAATCATACCATAGTCTGCGGTCTTCTGTGAAGCCTGAAGAATACCAAGCATCATAGGAAGTGTACGGAGGTTTGTTGTACCACCCTTGTTCGGGTCGATAAGAATCATGTTAGGTGTATAGAAGTTGTTCCAGCTTGCAATGAATGCGAATATTGCCTGAACAGCAATAGCCGGTTTCATCATAGGAATAGCAATCTGGAGGAAGATTCTGAACTCGCTACAACCGTCGATACGTGCAGCTTCAACGATTGACTGTGAGAACGAGGATTTGAGGTAGGAAACCATGAAGTATACTACCGAGGGAGCTGCAACAGCAGGAAGGATAAGCGGTATAAATGAGTTTGTAAGGTGCAGGTTAATCATGAACTTTACGAAACCGGCAGATGTTACCTGTACAGGAACCATCATTACAAGGAGGATTGCTGTATAAGCTGCGTCCTTGAGTTTGAAATCATAAACACGGATACC
The DNA here is from genome assembly GCA_947177345.1 of uncultured Ruminococcus sp. GTDB lineage: Bacteria > Bacillota > Clostridia > Oscillospirales > Ruminococcaceae > Ruminococcus. The sequence continues at coordinate 2,707 of CAMWUB010000122.1, forward strand.
ATATGCTGTCATTGCTGAGAAGAATACAGTAAGGAATGTGGAACATACTGTAATAGTCAAGCTGTTTTTGTAACCAATCATCATACTGAAGTCTTCTGAAGTTTTTGTGCTGAGGTTCTTGATATTCTCACTGAGGTGACTACTCGGAGCGAAAAGTGTTCCTACACCTGTCATACTGATAATTTCGTTGTGAGACCTTGTAGCATTAATAATAAGAACGTAGATAGGAAGAAGACATACAATTGTAAGGATAATACACCATACAAAAAGTATACCTGATTTTATTTTCAGACTTCTTGTATAGTTGTCCTGAGCGTCTCCATAAGTTGCTTTCATTTTGCTCATATGCTGAGACCTCCAAACTCTTTATTCTTTGATTTCTGCTGTTTGATAAGTGCTTTACGCTGTAACTTCTTTCTGTGTTCTTCTTCGTCACGGTTGAGACGGAAGATAATTGCACCGAGTACAGCTGTAATGATAAAGAGTACAACAGAAGCAGCACCTGAATAACCATATGACGGTTCAATAGCACCACTGTGGAACTTATCATAGATATAAACAGCGATTGTTTCGATATTATCAATACGCTGACCTTCTTTAGATGTTGTGAAGAGGTAAGGCATATCGAACATCTGGAGACCACCAATCATAGAGGTGATAACTGTATAAACAAGGATTGGGCTGAGGAGCGGAACTGTAATCTTAACGAATGTCTGACCACTTGAAGCACCGTCGATACTTGCAGCCTCGAAAAGTGACGGGTTAATACCCATGATACCTGACATAAGCATAATCATTGTATTACCAAACCACATCCAAGTCTGAATGAACATTACTATTATACGTGGTGGCCATACAACGTCAGGTATATTCTTAGTCATGTTGAAGAATTCGCCGTCTTTGAGTATGCCCATTGACCTACCGATAAGTGTAGCTGCTGAATAGTTTGTATCAGCACAGAGCTGAAGGAAAAGTACAGCTATTGAAGCAGCTGTGATAATGTTAGGCATATACATGATAACTTTAAAGAATCCTGTTGCCGGAATCTTAAGTTTTGCGTCCGTAAACCATACGGCAAGTGAAAGTGAAAGTGCAATCTGCGGAATGAAGTTACCAAACCACAGAACGATTGTGTTTTTCAGACATCTTACAAAGTCCTGATGCTGAACGTCTATAGACATGAGTTCTCTTGCGTGTGCCTTTGTTTCAGGATTTGAGCTTAAGAGGTCTGATTTGTTATACGGATGACTGAAAAGCAGGTCACTGAAGTTCTGGAAACCTACCCATGAATCACCACCGCTCTGATTTCCCTTGAATGCAAGGATAAAGGTATAAATCAGAGGCCATAACTGGAAAAAGCAATAAACAATAAAAAACGGTAAAATAAATATGTAGCCATACTTAGCATAGCTGATTGATTTGATTCTGCTCTGAGCAGCTGATGCCATACATACACACACCCTTTCGTAATATTAAGTAAATTAAAAATCTAAATAACGCCGATGGAACACACCTGTCCCACCGGCAATAAAACAAGGACTTTACTAAATATTAGCCAAGGTCTGGGATATCAGATGCAACTTTTTCCATGAATGCAATCTGAGTGTCGTCCCATGAAGCACCGGATTCAAGATACTGTGCCTGAACTGTGTCAATGAAGTCAGCCTTTATAGTTGCGTCGTAAGGAGTGATAAGACCGTTGAGGTTGATTTTCTTAGCGTTTTCGTGGAGTACTGCGAAGTAGTTCTGACCGTCGAGGAGGTTTGTAACGTATTCATTCGGGTTTTCACCGGAGTTAACGATGTCTTCCATAACTGCCATGTTGTTGCAGTATTCAGGCTTGCTGAGAGCGTATTCCTTGATAGTTTCAGGGTCAACAGTGAATGTCTTGATGAATGACTGTGCTTCTTCAGCGTTATCAGTACCAGGATTAACAACAATCCATGTACCGCCCCAGAAGTAAGGTGAAGGACCCTGACAAACATTCCACTTACCGTAAGTAGCACCGCCTTCGCCACCTGCTGCCTGAGCAAGAATAGCATCGCCGAAGCCCCATGTTGATACGAAGAAGCCCATTGCACTGTCGTCCTGTCCGGAAGCATACCATGAAGCATCCCACTGCGGGTTCTTTGTAACACCACCGCAATCCCAGAGTCTCTTAGCATAGTCTGCGAACTGCTGACAAGAAGAATCTATTTCAAGAGCATTGTTTTCTACCCACGGAGTTGTACGGGTTGCAGCGAATACCTGCCACATACCACCGAGTGTATCAGCGAGGGCTGTCTTACCACCGGACTGTTCAGCAATATCTTCGGCAGTTGCTACGAAGTCTTCCCAGTTACCGATTTTCTTCTGCATATCTTCAGGAGATGTTACACCGAGATACTGTTCAGCGAGGTCTGTTCTGTATGCGAAACCGCCTGCTGCTGCCTGCCATGATACACCCTTACGTACACCGTTGGAATCCTTACCGATTTCGTCAGTATAAGAGTAGATGTCAGCGAAATTGTCATCTGTAAAGCCGAGCTGTTCGAGAGGAGCTGTCTTTGTATCGTCGTTTATGTACTTGAGAGCCCAGTCAGCTTCACAGAAATAAACGTCGAGGTCTGCGTTATCATTGAAGAGAGCGTCATATTTTTCAGAAGCAGCACCACCGCCGACATCGAAGTTAATGAAGTTTACCTTGTCGTCGGAAGTTCCTGTAACTGACTTCCACTGTGCGAGCATTGCTGGTACGTCGTCAGCGTTCCATGCTGCAACTGTGAATAAGTCGCCACCTGTTGCAAGTGAAACGTCACCTACTTCTGTTGAAGCCTGAGATACAACGGGTTCAGCGTCGCCCTCGTCTTCTGCTTCAGATTCGTCGTCGCCGTCTTCTGCTTCGGATTCGTC
>CAMWUB010000123.1 GCA_947177345.1 uncultured Ruminococcus sp.
GCAGTATTGTTATGGAGGAGGAAAAAATGTTTAAGGATAACAAAAAAATAAAGACTATTGCAATAATTGAACTTGTTTTAATAGTGATACTGGCTGTACCACTTGTATGTTTCACACTGATGCATAAAAAAACAGGAAGTACTATTCCGACGATAACCAAAGAACCTAATTACAGTACCGGAATAGCATATCAGCAGGAAACGCCGTCTATTGAAGCTGTCACGGAAAATGTTATCAGCAATTCAAATCCGGTATACGAGGAAACTACTACTACAACATCATTAACAACAACAACCACTGTTACAACTACTACAGTTCCGCTTACAACAACGCTTTCAAAAAGCGGATATTCATTCCATGAGGAAATAACAAGTATGCCGGTAGTTGATAACGAAGTGGAAATAGACGGTATAGACGTATCTGAATTTCAGGGCTATATAGACTGGAAACAGGTTAAGGATTCCGGTATTGACTTTGCTTTCATAAGAGTAGGTTGCCGTACATATGATGACGGCGGTATAATATATGACAGCAGATTCAAGGAAAATCTTTATTCCGCAGACCGTGCCGGAATAAAAACAGGTGTATACTTCTTTTCACAGGCACTGACGGTAGAAGAGGCTATCGAAGAAGCAGATGCTGTTATAGAATGTATAGAACCATTCAATATAACATATCCTGTTGTATTCGACTGGGAAATAATCTATGAAGATTACGCCCGTACAGATGAAATTTCCATTGATTCACTCGCCGATTGTTGTGTAGCATTCTGTGAACGTATAAAGGAAGCCGGTTATACACCTATGATTTATCAGAATACAAGTACATTGCTTTCAAAAGTGGACTTGCCTCGCATACAGAATTATGATATATGGCTTGCGGAGTACATTGAGGACGAAGAGGACGAACCTACATATTACCATGATTTCAAGATATGGCAGTACGCCAGCGACGGAAAAGTACCAGGAATTGCAACTGATGTTGATTTGAATATAAGTTTCAAGGATTACAGCAAATAATTTAAAAACCTTGCTTTTATAAAAAGCAAGGTTTATTTTTTGTATTTTGCGTGTTAATTATTCAGTTACGGATTCGTGCATAGATTCGATAGTATAACCACCGCCGGAATTTCCGGACAGACTATATACAACAGTTTTTGAAACGGGTGCTTCTGTCCAGTCGGGATGCGGTTCTATGTAATTAACTTCAACGATATAATTTCCGTTTTCTTTAGATACGGAAAGTACTTCCGGTGAATAAGTAACAATATGCGGATTTATTTCAACGCTATATGAATTGGCATCTTCATTATAGTAGAATCTTGAATCAGCTGTAACAATAGTACTATGAGTAAGTTCAGGAATATTTTCGCCGAAAATTTCCACGGCATAATTTTCAATATCTTCAGCCGGAATGATAGCCATGTTATTTACTCTCTGCGGATATTCTGAAAGTTTTTCACTGTCTATGACTACAGACCATATAGCAGTACTGAGTATCTGACTTACCGGAAGTTCTGACGGATTTTCAAAAGCATTTATATCGGTTATTACTGCCGGATATACTGCCTTCCTGTACTTTTCATGAGAGGAATTTTTTCCGGAAATCAGATGATTTGTAACGATTATCACACCTAAGAATAATATATATATTATTACAAGTAAAAACAGATGATATTTTCCGCTACGTTTTTTACCGGATTTATTTATTACATCTTCGTTTACTGGTTTTATTTTCGATTCTTTGTGTCCAGATTCAGTAACCTGCTCCGGAAGTGGAAGTTTTTCTGTTTCCGCTTTTATTTCTTCGTGATTACTGACAGGTATTTCATCATTAATTTCGGCGAGTACTTCGCTTATGTTTTCAAGAGTAGCTCTTGTTTCCGCTTCTTCTTCAATATCATCATCAGCGGAAGCATACATCATATCCTTGATAGTGGCGAAAAAACCTTTTTTTTCGGATTCATTTTTTTTAGTGGATTCGGAATCCCCTGACGCAGATTTTTTTTTAAGTTTCTGTTGCTTTGTACTCATCAGGTGATTGCCCCCTTATCTTATCTGACCATTTCCGTTGACAAGATATTTAACTGTAGTAAGTTCAGTAAGACCCATTGGTCCTCTTGCGTGAAGTTTTTGTGTAGATATGCCTATTTCCGCACCGAAACCAAATTCACCACCGTCAGTGAATCGTGTTGAGGCGTTGACGTATACAGCGGAAGCATCTACTTCTTTCTGGAATTTTTCGGCATTTTCAAGCGATTTTGTTACTATACATTCTGAATGATGTGTACCGAATTTTCTGATATGTTCTATTGCTTCGTCGACGTTTTCCACAACCTTTACTGAAATGATATAGTCAAGAAATTCTGTGGCGTATTCTTTATCGGTAGCCTTTTCAATGTCACCGTCGAGAATTTCAATAGTTCTGTCGCAACCGTATATTTTAACGTCGTGTGCCTTGAAACGTTCTGCAATCATGGGCAGGAATTTTTCTGCACAGTTCCTGTGTACTAAAAGGCTTTCAATGGCGTTGCATACCGACGGACGCTGAGTTTTTCCGTTGTCTGCAATATCTACAGCCATTTCCAAATCTGCGGAATCGTCAACGTATACGTGACAGTTTCCAGTACCGGTCTCGATTACCGGAACAGTCGCATTATTAACAACTGCCTGAATAAGTCCGGCACTACCACGAGGTATTAACACGTCAAGATACTTGTTTAACTTCATGAGTTCGTTTGTAGTCTCACGTGAAGTATTTTCCACTACCTGAATTATATCTGCCGGAAGTCCGGTATCTTCGAGAGCCTTACGCATTATACCACTGAGGCATTTATTAGAGTTTATAGCTTCCTTACCGCCTTTGAGGATTACAGCATTTCCGGCTTTCAGACACAATGTGGCAGCATCTACTGTTACATTCGGTCTTGATTCAAAAATAATGCCGATTACTCCGAGCGGTACACGAGTTTTTGTTATTCTCAGACCATTCGGACGTACAAAACCGTCTATAATCTGACCGACAGGGTCATTGAGAGCTATGATTTCATTTACACCCTTTGCCATACCGGCTATGCGTTTTTCGTCGAGTTTTAACCTGTCCTGCATTGATTCTGACATACCGTTTTCCTTGGCGTTCTTTAAGTCCTTTGCGTTTTCGGCAATTATCAGGTCTGCATTTTCCGTAAGTGCCTTTGCGATTGCGGACAGTGCCTTGTTTTTGAGTGCTGTCGGTGCAGAAGATATTTTCGGTTCTGCCTTTCTGGCGTTAATGCCGAGTGTTTCTGTGTAATTCATAAATATTCACCTCATAAAAAATTTTTATTTATATAAATCAAGCCTTGAAAAATGTACCTAATTCCTTATCCTCGAATAAGTCGTAAAGTAAATCGGGGTTTTTACCGTTCATGATTACCATATCTATTCCGGCATTTGATGCTATCTTACCGGCGTTTATTTTGGTAGACATTCCGCCAGTACCTAAGTTTGTACCTGCTCCACCAGCGACTTTTTCTATTTCCGGAGTTATTTTTTCAACGTAAGTTATCGGTTTTGCATTCGGATTTGTACGTGGGTCATCGTCGTAAAGGGAATCTATATCCGAAAGTATCAGTAACAAATCAGCCTCCGCAAGTTCCGCAACCAGTGCCGACAGCGAATCATTTTCACCTATTTCAAGTTCCAGTTCGTCAATGGCGATTGTGTCGTTTTCGTTTACTATCGGTATAACTCCCATACTTATGAGTGTCTCAACGGTATTCCGGAAGTTATTACAGTGATTAGGATTGCTTATAATGGTCTTTGTCAGAAGAATCTGTCCTACCGTTACGCTGTACTTTTCAAACATATCGTCATAGATGTGCATTAACTCACACTGTCCTACAGATGCTACCGCCTGTTTCATACGAGTGTCTTTAGGTCTTCCGGATAATCCGAGTTTACCTGCTCCGAGACCTACCGCACCCGACGATACTATAATAATTTCACGTCCGGAGTTATGCAAATCTGATATTACACGTACAAGATTATTCATACGACGGATATTTAATTTGCCGGTCTTGTGTGCAAGTGTTGAAGTACCCAGTTTTATAACTATTCTCTTTTTTTCAGAAATATTTCTCATAATTATCTTTCCTTTTAATTTACTTTGTTTGTAGGCGTACCGTTTAACCAGTTCCGGATATTTTCGCATACTATATTTACCAGACGGCTTCTTGTTTCGAGAGATGCCCACGAAGTATGCGGAGTAATAACACAGTTACGGACGTTTTTCAACGGCGTATCAGGTGACATAGGTTCTTTTTCGAGTACATCGAGATACGCACCGGCTATACTCTTATTATTGAGTGCTTCCGCCAAATCCTTTTCAACGACTACCCCACCACGAGACGTATTTATAAGTACCGCAGATTTCTTCATATGCGATAATAATTCAGTATTTATAATATTTTTTGTCTTATCGGTCAGCGGACAATGAAACGTAACAAAATCAGCTTTTCCGACAGCGGTCATTATATCGGTGACTTCATACCGACAGTTTACCGGTTGAGTACGTGTGCTTATAACGACGTTCATTCCGAAAGCCGTGGCAATTTCAGCTACTTTCTTTCCTATTGAACCGTACCCGATTATTGCAAGAGTTTTTCCGGTGAGTTCGGTCATAGGTATCGGAAAATAAGAAAATGACGGAAATTTTTCCCACTCACCGTTTTTAACGGCAATATCGTAATCCCTTATGCGATTGCACCAGTCGAGAATATATGCAAAAGTCTGTTGTGCCACTGCGTCGGTTGAGTATGAACCGGCATTACATACTGTTATACCCTTTTCTGTGGCGTATGGTATATCGATATTATTGTAACCGGTAGCGAAAAGTCCGATATACCTGATATTATTGCATTTATCCATAACATCTTTCGTAATCATGACCTTATTGCACAGGACTATTTCAGCATCTCCGATATTTTCGGCAGTCTGTTCAGGTGACGTAAGCGGAATTATTTTCACTTCACCGAGTTCTTCGAGTGGTTCTGTGGAAATATCACCGCTTATATTTACGGTATACCAGTCAAGGACGGCTATTTTCATTATTTTTCCTCCTTTGATTCGGTGTGGAGTTCTTCAGAATTTTCAACTTTCTTTTTCCTGTTGCATATCACAGAGCTTACAAAAGCAGATAAAAGTAATACTGCCTCGACGATTCCGACTGAATAGAAAATTGTTTTTCCGTCGGAATAGCCTATCAAAATCGAAAGAGGTACAGCAACAGCCATTATAATCTGATACGGTTGTTTTTCTTTCACGAACCTGAATATAAAAAATACAGTTGCAATAATACAGAATACTAAATACATACTCATAGGAAACGGAAAAAGAGTAGGTTGTGAAATTTCAGTAGTCTGAGCCATAGTAAAAAATAAACGGGAAATATTCATAAATTTTCCTCCTGCCACATAAAGCGGTGACTGTCATTTGACGGCATACAGCCTTGCCGGATTGTTAAAAAAATGTCTGCTTTTAAAGTATAACACAAATGACAGAAAAATTCAACTGCTTTTTGAAAAAAGATTCCTTATATAATGCCATATTTTATATT
>CAMWUB010000124.1 GCA_947177345.1 uncultured Ruminococcus sp.
GAAATCTGGTATAATATGATACAATAAACATGAACGGAGGTTTTTTTAACCATGAAGAAAAAATTTATAGCATTTTTATCGGCACTCAGCGTTATGACTTCTGTTGTACCGTATGCTGTACCGGTTTATGCGGAAACTGAAAATATTATCGAAAATTCCACTTTTGAAAGTGGTATCACCGGCTGGAGTACATACAAGGAATCCGGAGGAAGCTGTTCACTTTCTACTGAAAATGGCAGACTTGCCCTTAAAATAAGCAATACCGGAAAGGTAAGTTATGCGGTACAGGTATGTTATGACATCATACCGCTTTATCAGAATGGTGTATACAGACTTAAATATGACATCTCGTCAAGTGTAGACAGATACGTTGAGGGCATGATTCAGCAGAACGGCGGTACTTATCAGGCTTATACATGGAAAGGTCTCAACCTTACTTCCGAACCGCAGACAGTAGATTATGAATTTACCATGGAAGCAGATACCGACATCATGGCAAAAATGGTATTCAACTGTGGCTTACAGGAAAAGGACGGCGGAGAACTTCCGGAGCATACAATATATCTTGATAACGTATCTCTCGAATTAGTTGACGATTCCGCAGTTGATTACAGTGCTACACGTCCTTATGAACCGCAGATAATCACCAATCAGGTGGGATATAAACCAGACAGCCGTAAAATTGCGGTAATCAGAAAAGCGGATGCGGTAAATACAAATGAATTTTCAGTTGTTAATGCTGATACAAATGAAGTCGTTTACACCGGTGTTGTTTCCGAATCAATGTATAATGCTCAGGCAGATGAAATAAATTACAAGGCTGATTTTTCAGCAGTTACAACCCCTGGAAGATATTACGTATCATACGGCGGACTTGATGATTCATATGTTTTTGAAATCGGTGACGGTGTTTATAATAATCTTCTCGACGACAGTGTGAGAATGTTATATCTTCAGCGTTGTGGTGTCGAGATTGAAGACGAAACTTTCAGTCATAAAGCCTGCCATGATACTCTTGCTACCGTATACGGTACGGACGAAAAAATAGATGTTTCAGGTGGCTGGCACGATGCCGGTGATTATGGTCGTTATGTAGTTCCGGCTGCTAAGGCAGTTGCTGATTTACTCTATGCATACGGAGCTAATCCGGATTTATACAGCGATAACATAGGTATACCTGAAAGCGATAACGGTATACCGGATATACTCGACGAGGCACGTTTTGAAATTGAATGGATGATGAAAATGCAGGATACAAGCGGTGGTGTACATCATAAAGTATCGTGCGAGACTTTCCCTGGTTATGTGATGCCGGAAAAGGAAACAGCTCCGTTAATCGTGACCGAAATTTCAAGTACTGCTACTGCTGATTTCTGTGCGTCAATGGCATTGGCTTACGAGTACTATAAGGACGTTGACAGCGATTTTGCTGAAAAGTGCCTCGAATGTGCCGAAAGGGCATGGGGTTGGCTTAAGGAACACCCCGATTTTATTTTCAGGAATCCGGAAGATATTGTAACAGGCGATTACGGCGATAAGCGTGATACAGATGAACGTTACTGGGCATCTGCTCAGATGTACAGGGCTACCGGCGATGAAAGTTATCTGGAGGTTATTTCTGATTGTACCGGTCTTGACTGGTCAACAGTAGGAGATTATGGCAATATAGCCATTCTCACTATGAAAGGCATTGACAAGGAATCTGCAATCTATAACAAGGCAAAACAGAACATAATTACTCAGGCTGATAAGTTCGTAAGCAATGCCGGAAATACAGCCTATGGAGTTTCACAGACAAAATTCAACTGGGGTAGCAATATGACTATAGCCAATTCCGGAATAGTTCTCGGGCTTGCGTATCAGCTTACAGGCGAAAAAAAATATATCGACGGTGCAAGAAATCAGTTAAATTATCTGCTTGGTGTTAATCCTATCGGTGAATGTTTCGTTACCGGTTACGGTACTGTATCGCCGGAAAATCCGCATCATAGACCGTCCATGGCACAAGGTCAGGCAATGAAGGGTATGCTCGTAGGTGGTGTAAACTCCGCACTCGAAGACAGTGCCGCTAAGGCTTACTGTAAGGGATTACCTCCGGCTAAGTGTTACATTGATAATTCCGAAAGCTATTCAACGAATGAAATAACTATTTATTGGAACTCACCTCTTACGTATCTTATTTCACTTACAGATGATTCCGCTGAAAACAGTGATATTCTATGGGGTGATGCCGATTGCAACGGCAAAGTAAATATAGCCGATGCTGTACTTATAATGCAGTCGATTGTAAATTTAGATGATTTTCCGCTTACTGAGCAGGGCAGAATAAACGGAGATGTCTATAATAACGGCGATGGTATAACTTCTCTTGATGCCCTTTCAATTCAGAAAGTTCAGTTAGGACTTCTAAGTGATTTACCTGAATCATATATGGATAAACCGGCTCAGACAACAACTACTACCGCTACCACTCAGAAACCGGCAACTACTACAACTGCTACCACTGCAAATAATAATTCCAGTATAAAGGATTACGGCACACCTATGAACGACAAGGCAACAGTTGTAGCAGATTTCAGAAAGGGTGAAACTCCTGTATTCTTTGCCTCTGACGGCTGGACTAACGGAAGTTGTTTCGATTGTGGCTGGTATAAGGAAAACACTTCTTTTGACGGGGGTGTACTTAACCTCACAATTGATAAGGATAAGACCGGCAAATATAATTATTCCGGTGCAGAGTACAGAACAACCGATTTTTACAGTTACGGCTACTATGAGACTTCCATGAAAGCTATAAAAAATGACGGCGTTGTATCATCTTTCTTTACTTATACAGGACCTTCAGACAATAATCCGTGGGACGAGATAGATATTGAAATTCTCGGCAAGGATACTACTAAAGTACAGTTCAATTACTATACTGACGGTACAGGCAATCACGAATATATGTATGACCTCGGATTTGATGCTTCAGAGGGCTTCCATACATACGGATTCGACTGGCAGAAAGACCACATAACATGGTACGTCGACGGCAAAGCAGTATATACCGCTAAGGAAAATATACCGTCTGTTGCAGGCAAGATTATGATGAACGTATGGAACGGTATAGGTGTTGACGAATGGCTTAATGCTTTTGACGGTAAAACACCACTTACCGCAAGTTATCAGTGGGTGACATACAACAAGTAATTCATAATTAAGAATTTTTAACACGCAAAATAAAAAACGGTGAGGAATAAAAACTCTTCACCGTTTTTTATAATTATGCATTTTGCATTATAAATTATACATTTTTTGTGCAGATATACAAAAAAATTTTAACCTTAAACTTTTTAGCGGTCTTAAATCACTTGTTTATAAAAAGCAATGAAAGGTTGTGTTTTTATGAAAAGTAAAAAATTAATTGTCGGACTGCTTGCGGTGATGTGTGCATTCACGTCCTGCGATAACAAAAAACAAAAACCTGCTCCGGAAGTACCGGAAATAGAGGTCATGGGCTACAGACCAACTGAAATACGTCTCACTGACGATTTCGACAGGGTTATATCCCTCGATACGAATGTAGGCGACGTCTACATCTTCGGACAGCTTAAATCCGGTGGCTATTCCGGATATACTACTGACAGTTCTTTCAGTGAGTACGAAAATTTCAGCTTTATCCCACAGGAAAACGAATCCGTTATTACTTCTGCTTTACTGCCGTTCGGTCAGAAAGCCGTTCTCACTTCCCTTGACGGTAAAAACTTTCTTTACGTCTACGGTAAAGACGGTCTGCAACAGAAATCCATTAATTTAGGAAATATTTCCGGTAATGATTTTACTGTTCTTCCGTACGGCAGACAGAATTACATTATCAACGTCGATAACAAACGCCTTATCCTCGCTGACAGTACCGGCATTGTCTCCGATATTCAGACCGACGGCGATATTACAGGCTTTTCACGTGGTGAGGATAATACCGTAAACTGTCTGCTCCGTGACGGCGATTCCGATTATATAGCCGGTATTGATATTGATTCCGCTACTCTCACCGACAAGAAAAAAATTGTTATGGATTCTGCTTCCTATGCTTCCTGTATGAGCGAAAAATATTCCTGTATAAGCGTTACGGACGGCGGTATTTACGGTATCAGTGACAGCACCGTCAAGAAGATTACCGACTTCGCAAACATGAGTTTCAAGCCCTCCGACGTAACCGGTATCGTCGAGGCTTCCGACGGTAATTACGCCGTAAACGTCAACGGTACTGTATACTTTATCACAGAAAACAATATTAAAGAAGTTTCCGCTAAAAATATAGTATGGGTCGGTGCGTATCAATATGGTGGGTCACGACTTGAAAGATATATGAACTTGTTTAACGAATCACAGGACGAATACGAAATTAAATACAGGACATACAAAGGATATGGCAGTGATGCCCTCTATACCGACGTCATCAGCGGAAATGCTCCGGATATTATACCGTTCGATTCAGGTACACCGCTTGCAAGTTACGGTAAATATGACGGTCTTTTCACCGATTTATACCAGTTCCTCGACAATGACCCCGATTTATCCCGTGATGACTTTCTGCCGAATATTCTTACCGGTCTGGAGAGTGACGGTAAATTATATCAGATTGGTTCGGAGTTCAAATTAAGTACGATAACGGCAAGTAAAGACGACGGCATACCGGAAAACTGGACTCTCGACGATATGATTAGACTTTATGAAAATCCACCGGAAAATAAAAGTCTTTTTCCGCTGATTAAGATGGATAGTATAAGATTACATCTGTTTAACACTTATTTTGACGAGTCAATGTATATAGACTACAATAATGCGGAGTGTCATTTTGATTCGCCGGATTTCATAAGGGCTCTCGAATTTTTCCAGAATAACAAAATAGGTTTGACGTTTGCGGAATATGACAAGTTATCACATCAGGAATTAGTTATGATTCCGGAAGAGGAAATAGGGATAACTTCTATTCTGTCTCCGTATTCTACCAGCATACATGATGCTGAAAGTCTTTTCAATAATGCAAGGCAAAATGATGCGGAAGTATGGGCCGGCTACGTCGGCGACGGCAAGAAAAGCGGTACGTATATTCATATGAATCAGATGTACGGTATCAGTGCAACATCTCCACATACTGACGGTGCGTGGGAGTTCTTAAAGACTATTTTTTCAGACTATAGGTCTACTTTTAAGGAAAACGGTGGTACATATATGTATGCAGTTGATTTCCCTGTCATTGAAAATGATTTCGACGAATCAATTGAAGTATTTTCCCGTGATAACGTCTACGTCGACTACGAAACCGGCAAGACCGTAATCGAAAAACGCAAGCATTTTGATGAGGAACTCGAAAACTTTACGCCGGAAGAAGTACAGTACTACAAAGACAAGATAAAATCCGCAAGCGTAGTACCGAATGACAGTAATATAAGTTCAATTGTATATGAAGAATTAGAAGATTATTTTGAAAATGACGGCGATGCACAGAAAACAGCCGAAACTATTCAGGAAAAAGTTACGGAATACCTCAACGAGCGGTACAATTAAGAATTAACAA
>CAMWUB010000125.1 GCA_947177345.1 uncultured Ruminococcus sp.
TATGACTTCACCGCCGTAGTAAACTAATGCGACGTTTGTTTCTTCACATACAGAAGCACCCACCGACACAACGCTTTCCGGAACGGTCAGAATACCAGGGAAAATAGCACCGAAGAAAAATTTATCTGTAAGTGAAGTGACACCGTTTTCAATAGTCATATCTTTCAGCGATTTATTACAGTAAAACGGCGAATTTCCTCGTGTGGTATTCTCGCCGTACTCCCATATCTCACCTGTGCCGGTTAAAATAGCTTTGCCGTCTTTCCGGAGTGAATAGTACACATTATCGCCTACTCTTCCGTTTTCTATGACAGTATTGCTAAGTTCTTCTATCTGTGGCTGTAATCCGTCAATTTTCCCCTTTAATTCGGCTACTTCCTGCATTAATTCCGTAACTCTGCATTTACCTAAAATACACTTACAGTATCCGCAGACGTTCTCATCAGAACGATAGTCCCACCAGTCAGATTCAGTGATACACGGTGCATCCGGATTTATACGGACGGCGTAAAGAAACAGATTAGTACGTGTTTCGCTTTTAGGGATTTCGGGGAGTACCGGATTTTCCGCAGGCTGTCCTACTATTGAATCAATCCAGACATTCCGCACACTGTCAGAAGTGTCACAGGCTATGACAATGGATATGTATCTCGGAAATGTAGGGTCTTTATAACCGGCATAGTCAATCATGTACGGCTCGTCATTGACAAAATAATGACCGTTTATCCATGCTTTACCCGTATCGATTACAATCTGTCTGCCCTCACCGGTGGAAGTCAGAGCGAATTTATCACCGTAAGTATCTAAAATTCCGTTACAGATAATACTTGAAAGATATTCCGTGAAATTTTCTGTCGTGTATGTCCTGTCAAGACCTTTTGAATTGAAAAAACCGCTATGAAATGCCATAAAAAAATCACTCTCCTTTGAATGTTGGTGTCAGTGAATAGCCGTTCTGGTCGAAACTCTCAATCATGCCGACAAGCTGTATTTTAGACTGTTTCAAGCCGAAGCGGTCATTTTGTACCGTCACATAGTCGCCTAAAAAGTAATCCCTGTTATACTGATACTGCTTGTCATTCATGGCTATTGTGCTTTCGCTTTTTTCCGTTATCGGTACGAGTTTTTCTTTACCTCTTTCACGCAACATATTAAAATATTCCGATTCAGGAATTTTAATTGTTTCACTGCTTCCCTGCTCCTCATCGGATAAATCCCTTGCATCAACGTAAACTTCGTACCTGTCAAACAGTGATGGTATTATCTGAGTATGACAAAATAATGTGTTTTTACGTGCTGAACCCTCACCAGCACCGAAAATATACGCAATATTGCTGTAACCGGTAGTATCGTGAAGATAGTCGAATGATAGCAGATTGTTGTATGTATCGGAAAAAACTATGTGTGGATTTTCATTCTGTAAAATGCTTCTGTCCGTACCTTGTGAGAGTTCAAAAATAAGTGAATATTCGTCATTTTCGGAACGTTCGAGCCTGATATTTGCAGTACCGCCGACAATTTCGCAGATTTTGTAAATCCATTCCATAAGATTTTCATAGCTGACCTGTAAATGTGTTGTCTGATGCCAGCACGGACTTGAAAATTCACTGATTTTAAGTCCCGGAATACGTCGGAGTATCTCGTGCCATGAACATATTCTGTATACGATATTTGTCACTATATCGGCGTATGATGTTTCACGTGAATAACATTGAGAAGGATAAATTATTCTCCGTGAAAGAAGTGACATCAGAAAACGTCCGGAAACCGTGAGATAGTCACCGTTTTCAGAATCCGTTGAAATCTGTATTTTTTCAATTATTCCGTAATTCCTCTTATCGTCGTTACGTCCTACAATTCTGCCGGTCTTGAAAGTTTTCAGATTCTCACGTGTAGCGGAAATATAAATTTCAAACGAACCGCACGTATAATATTCAACGTCCCACAGAAGAGAAGAAAAACTATCACATACTGCGACAAGTTGGACATTCAGTTTCTGCCCTGGAGATACAGATGTTTCGTAGATTTCTATGTACATTTTTCACACTCCTAAATAAGCGTTGGTATGGATTATCTTTGCGGAAAAATCAGCCGGTGCTTCCAGTCTGAAACGATTAGTTCCCTGCCTCATCGTCAACCACGTCGAACCATAGACTAACCAGTTTATAATATTTGTGTCGAAACCTCCGCCACGATTCAGGGATATTGTTTTATTACCGGTTTTAGTCGTAATCGTGATTATGTCATTCGGCTGAATATCGCCTTTTATCTGAAAATATTCTCCTGTATCGACGTTATAGACCGTTACGGTCTGAGCAGGTGAACCGGCAGTTATTTCAATAGTAAAGCCGGTTTTATCGCCCTCGTTTTCGATAGTCATGATACTGCTTTCACTGTACATACCAAGCGGAAAAGGTTCATCACTCTCCGGAAACGGAAAGTGAAAAACTCCGGCAATCTGACCGTAATAAACAATTGTAGGTTTGCAGTCGTACCAGTAAATATCCGGACAGATAATAGAAATCTGTCCGCTTGTGAACGTATCAAAATTATTTACTTCGCACGTCTCAACGTATCCGTAAGTGTACACGTCAACGCTTGCGGTCTTATAGAAAACCTTGATATATCGGGACGGTTCGACTATCTTATACAACCAGTGACGACGTTTTTCAATGTTGATACCACGCATTTCAAACTGAATTACAATGTTTCTTTTTTCAATAAATGCGTTATTCAGGTAACTGCCGTCCGTACCGGCATACGTAGATGTGCTGATAGTTCCGGCTGGTGGATTCAGTCCCTCGATTTTTTTCACCATATAATCGTTTGCATTGCCAGTAAATCCTACTCTCGGACCTCTGTTACTTTCTAAAATCAAATCAAACTTCAAGTATCATACCCCCAGTGCGTTTCGTGTCTGTCGGTAAATCTCAAGTCTTGAAAGAGATTTCGGTGAATTGTTTGTCTGATTGACCGTACGACTGTTATCAGTGGAATAGTAGTTATTGACTGTTCCTGTACTACCCGTAAATGCCCCTGTAAAGCCGTTTAAATCGAAGTTCAAGCCACTGTCAAGTGATAACTGCATTGCACCCGCAACGCCGGAAATCGCTTTTTCAACGGCTTTCTGTGAACTTTCGATACCTTTTGCGAGTCCCTGTATGAAATCCGGCATCCATGATTCAAAATCTGTAAGCGGACCTTTTTCAGGTACGGAAAAGTGAAGATATTCCCATATCATATTTGCGACATCTGCGACTATGTTTCCGAGACTGCCCATCTGATAATTGATACCGTTTATGGGGTTCTGCATTAAGTCATAACCCCAGTCCCACGACTGATTTACAAGGTTTCTGATACAGTCGGCGGAAGAGTTAAGACCGTCTGCAATAGTATCACGTATTTTCCAGATTCTGTCCCATACGCCGTTATGGACGTTATACCATACATTAAGTATCGTATTCTGAATGGAGTTCATGGCATTTCTTACAGAATCGGGTATGGAGTTCCATACACCTGAAATATTCGATTTTATGTTATTCAGTACGCTTCTTACGTCAGCTGAAATTTTATTCCACGATTTTGAAGTGAATAATTGTACGGAATTAGTTACGGTTGAAATCGTCGATTTTACGGCATTGAAATCCGCTGAAACATTATTTTTCATAGCGTCAAGGGATTTTTTTATTGTGCTGACAATCGTGTTCCAACCGAGAGTTACACCATTGCTGATAGCATTTAGGACGGTGTTTATTGTGTCTTTTGAATCGTTCCATATTGTCTGAATATGTGTGAAAACCTGTGTCATGAACGTATCAACAGTATTCAGGAGCGAATTTAAAGCGGTTTCAATAGTCGACTTAATAGCCGTGGTAATGTTTGTTGCAAAGCCTGAAATTGTATTTTCCACAACTTCGGCGTAGGTAGTGATACCGTCAGCAAGACCCTGCATGAAGTCCGGCATCCATGATTCAAAATCTGTCAATGGTCCTTCGTCGGGGACGGAAAAGTGCAGAAAACTTCTGATTTTATCGGCAACACCTTTGACAGCTTCCGCAACGTCGTCAATTTTTGATTTGATACCACTGACAATTCCGCTGATGATGTCTTTTCCCCAGTTTCCGGCTTCGGAAGCAAGGTGTTTGACGAAGTTCACGGCATTATTGAAACCGTCAACAATAGTATCTTTAATAGCCGTAATTTTTTCAGAAATAGCCGATTTTATGTTGTTCCATATGCCTGAAATTGTATTTTTTATGTTCGTCATTATATTTGAAACAGTAGTTTTTATACCGTTCCAGATATCTGAAACAACTGTTTTTATGCCGGTCAGAATATTTGAAATTGTCGTTTTTATGGCTTCCCATACGGTGGAAACTATACCGGAAATCGTTTCAAAAACAGATATGAAAAAGTCTTTTATAGCCGTCCAAACGGTCGTTACAGTGTTGTAAATCGCTGTCCATATGCTTATAAAGAAGTCTCTGATGCCCTCTAAAACCGGAATAAGAAATGCAGTTATAGCATTCCATATAGTCTGAATTTTATCGGAAATCCAGTCCATTGCATTACCGACGGCATTCTGTATAGTCTCCCATACGCTTACGAAAAAGTCTTTTATACCCTCTAAAATCGGAGTAAGAAATTCGGTTATAGTATTCCATACAGCCTGAATTTTTTCAGAAATCCAGTCCATAGCCCTGCCGATAAGTATTCTTATAGCTTCAAAAACAGTTTCAAAAAGATACGCAAAAGCATCAAGGAGCGGTTTTATAGTAGTGTAAATTGCATTCCATACTTCAGAAATTTTATCATGAATCGATGTGAAAACTGTCGTGATAAAGTCACGGATAGCTTCAAAAATCGTCGTGACAACGTTTTTGATACTATTTATGACATTGCTTACTGTTTCGTAAATAGCCGTCCAGATTCCGACAAAGAAATTTTTTATTGCCGTCCATATGGTCGTGAACGTATTACAGATAATATCCATGCTGGTCTGAAAATTATCCTGAAAACTGTTCCATGTATTGACGAAAAAGTTTCTTATGCCCTCCCATACAGTCACAAAAAAATCCTTTATCTCATTCCATCCGGAAGTCCAGTATGGCAGAAATTCTTCTAAATTTGTACCAAAAATATTTAAAATAAGTTCAAATGCAGTACCTACCGTACTTACTATGGCATCCCATACACCTGCGAAAACTTCCTTTATACCATTCCAACACTGCTCCCAGTTACCAGTGAAAAGACCTATGAAAAAATCCGCAATTCCCAGTATTACATCAACTGCATCACTCAGAATATCGCCGATATATCGAAAAGTGTTCTCAAAAATCGTGCGAGATAGTTACAGAACCAATCCCATAAATATTTTAAAATTTCCGTGAAGTCCGCAAAATCGAAGCCAAGAGCGTTCAGACGTTCAGTAATTCCACCTGCAAGACGTTCAAATGTTTCTTTTATGCCGTCCCATATCGCCGTTATACCGTTCCGGAACTCCTCATTTGTTTCCCACAGATGTTTAAAAGCTTCAACCAGTAAGGCTATTGCGG
>CAMWUB010000126.1 GCA_947177345.1 uncultured Ruminococcus sp.
TATATGATATTAAAGGCAGTAAAAAATATGGCTGTCGGGTATTGTCTGATATACTTTGCAGTACTTATTTCTGACAAAATCAACGGAGATTTATGCCATGTGCTGTCTCCGTTTTATTATTATCTGAAAGAAGGTGTTATTTATGGATATTGCAGAAAAACTTATGGAAGAACTCGAATGTCGTGTAGCATTCACCATACCGATTTTAGGCGGTATACCTGTTCCGGAATCTTGTGTTATAACATGGGTCATAATGGCTGTACTTGTAATAGCATCAATAATTTTTGTCCGGAAACTTAAAACCGTTCCTACCGGTACACAATGCCTTATAGAATCGGGTATAGAATGGATGAATAATTTTTTCCTTGAAATACTCGGTGAAAAGGGAAAGAAATATCTTCCGATACTGGAAACATTTCTTATATATATAGGTATGTCGAATATTATAGGACTTTTCGGGTTAAGACCACCTACAAAAGATTTAGGAGTTACCGCAACACTGGCACTTTTCGCAATAATTCTGATACAGTACAGCGGAATAAGTGAAAAGGGATTCGGAGGCTGGCTTAAAAGTTTCAAAGAACCTATGCCGTTAATGCTTCCAATGAATATTCTGGAGCTTGTCATAAAACCGCTGTCATTATGTATGCGACTTTTCGGAAATGTTCTCGGTGCATTTGTAGTTATGGAACTCATAAAGATGATACTTCCTGTCGGTTTACCGCTGGTATTCAGTTTTTACTTCGATATTTTCGACGGTTGTATACAGGCTTATGTATTTGTATTTTTAACTTCGCTTTTCATGTCTGAAGCTATGGAAAACGAATAAAATAATTTATTAAAAAATTTTTCGGAGGTAATTTATCATGGGATTAATAGCAATTGGTGCAGGTCTTGCAGTACTCACAGGTATGGGAGCAGGTATCGGTATAGGTATAGCAACTTCAAAGGCTGCTGATGCTATAGCACGTCAGCCGGAGGCTAAGGGCGATATAAACAAGGCACTTCTTTTAGGTTGTGCTTTGGCGGAGGCTACTGCTATTTACGGCTTTGTTATAGCCATTCTGATTATCTTCATACTCAAATAATAATCCTATTATTTCAGAGATAATCACATGAAAGGAGTTGTAACATGGACGCATTAAAAGGTACTATGCTTGACGTGAATATATGGAATTTCATATGGTCAGCAGTGAATATCATAATATTGTTTATCCTGCTCCGGATATTCCTTTTCAAGCCGATAACCAAAATAATGAATGAACGTACAAGAACTATTCAGGATAATCTTGACGAGGCAGAAAAATCACGTCAGGAAGCGGAAGACCTCAAAGAACAGTACGCTGAAAGTCTCAGTAACGCTAAGGAAGAAGCACAGAAAATTATTATGAAGGCTCACGACGAGGCAGAAGCTGAAAAATCTGCTATCCTGAAGAAGTCACAGGAAGAAGCATCTGAAATTATAAGCGATGCCGGAAAAACTATCGAAAATGAACGCAGAAGAATCATACAACAGGCACAGACACAGATAGCTGACCTCGCTATAGAAGCGGCATCTAAAATTATCGGGGAAAACGTCGACGACGAAAAAAACCGCCGTCTTGTAGATGAGTTTCTTTCTTCAGAGGGGGATAACGATTCATGAAAGATAATCAGAAAGATTTCATTAAAGAATTAGTCCGCCTCGACGTTCCGCAAGAGGATATTGACAGTACAAGAAATATATTCTCTACCTGTCCTGATGTTGCCGATACGCTTTCAAACCCTCTTGTAACTCCGGACGAAAAAAGAAACATTATCAAGAAACTTTTTCCGGAAAACTTAAACAGATTCTTAATAAACGTCGTAAAAGACGGTGCTGTTTATAATCTGCCAGAAATTTTCGACGAATACAGCGATATTCTCATTGAAAAGCAAAACAGTATACGTGCAGTTGTAAGGTACGTAACACCTCTTACAGAAAAACAACAGGCGGATTTGCGTAAATTCATTATGGAAAAATTCGTCAAGGAAGATGTCGCTATTGAATACCGTCACGACCCTGATATTATAGGCGGTTTTATTCTTAATGCCGGTGATGTCGAATATGATAAAAGCTATCGTACAAGCCTTAAAAAGATGAAAGAACATTTTCAGGCTAAGGCTACGGAGCTGACAGAATCAGAAGATACAAAATCCGGTGATATTATATCCGTACTCAAAACAGAAGTAAAAGATTTCACTGCAAAAACCGGTACTACTGAAACAGGATTCATAACACGTATCGGCGACGGTATCGCACGTATACACGGTATGACCGGTGTCATGTATGGTGAACTCGTCGAATTTGAAAACGGTGTCCGTGGAATTATCCAGAGCCTTGAAGAAAAAACCGTAGGTGCTGTACTGCTCGGACAGGAGCAGGGTTTAACAGAGGGTTCTTCAGTAATACGTACCGGAAAACGTGCCGGTGTCGGCGTAAGTGACGAACTTTTAGGACGTGTTGTAGATGCCCTCGGCTCACCCATAGATGGATTAGGTGCTATAAAAGCAGTAGATTACTTTCCTATAGAACGTGAAGCTCCGAGCGTAATAGAAAGAAAATCGGTAAATGTACCCTTACAGACCGGTATTCTTGCAATAGATTCAATGTTTCCTATCGGACGTGGACAGCGTGAATTAATTATCGGTGACCGACAGACCGGTAAAACTTCAATAGCCATTGATACTATCATAAATCAGAAAGGCAAGGACGTTATCTGTATATATGTTGCAATAGGTCAGAAATCTTCTACTGTTGCACAGGTTGTGAATAATCTGAAAAAATACGGAGCTATGGAATATTCTGTAGTTGTTTCAGCATCGGCAAGCGAACCCGCACCGTTTCAGTATATCGCACCATATTCGGGTACGGCTATGGCGGAATATTTCATGTCAAAAGGCAAGGACGTTTTAATAGTATATGACGACTTATCTAAACACGCCGTTGCATATCGTGCGATGTCGTTACTATTACACCGTCCACCAGGTCGTGAGGCTTATCCCGGTGACGTTTTCTATCTTCATTCACGGTTGCTTGAAAGGTCAAGCCGTCTCGACGACGAACACGGTGGCGGTTCACTTACTGCACTTCCGATTATCGAAACTCTTGCCGGTGATATTTCAGCGTATATCCCTACAAATGTTATTTCTATAACAGACGGTCAGATTTTCCTTGAAAGTGAATTATTCAATTCTGGTCAGAGACCAGCCGTAAACTATGGTCTTTCCGTATCACGTGTAGGCGGTGCGGCACAAACTAAAGCTATGAAAAAATCAGCCGGTAATCTCCGTATAGATTTGGCACAGTTTAAGGAAATGGAAATATTTACACAATTTTCGTCGGAACTGGACAAGGCTACTACTGATTTACTCAATCATGGACGTATGCTCACAGAATTACTCAAACAACCGTTATATAATCCGCTACCACACTATGAACAGGTCATATTGCTTTATGCCGCACAACACGGATTTTTCAGGGATATTCCGATAAAAGAAATACGTGAATACCGTACTGAATTAATGAACTATATCCGCAGTTACGGACAGGATATTATTGAAGAACTCGAAAATAAAAAAGTCCTTACGGACGAACTCGCCGAAAGAATAGAGAGAATTTTAACAGCTTTCGAGGAATAAGGAGGTATGTTTTTTGGCTAATATCAGGGAAATCCGTGAACGTATCGCAAGTATTCAGCAGATACTTAAAATCACAAATGCCATGTATCTTATATCTTCCTCTAAACTCAAAAAAGCCCGAAAGTCTCTCGACGCTACTACGCCTTACTTTGAAAAATTGCAGTCTACTATTGAAAGTATTCTGGAACATACACCACATACAAGACAGTTCTATTTTGACAAAAGACAAGGCATTTCCGACGATAAGCGGAAAAAAGGTTATATAGTAATAACCGCCGATAAAGGTCTTTGCGGAAGTTATAACCATAATATTCTCAGATATACTGAACAGAAATTAGCAGAAACAAAATATATTGATAATTGCTATCTGTTCGTAATGGGACACGTCGGCAGAATGTACTTTCAGAACCGTATGAAACGTGATAAAATGGCTTACGTTGACGGAGAATTTCTGTATACAACACAGAATCCGACACTCTACAGGGCAAGGGAAATAGCGGAACTGGTTCTCGAAAAGTTTGAAAAAAAAGAACTCGACGAAGTATATTTAATCTATACACAGATGACTAATTCAAGCCAGTTTGAACCGAAAACTGTACAGTTATTACCGTTCAGCAGAAGACATTTAGGTAAAGCCGACGACGGTACTATGAAAAAACTTCCGAAGGCTTCGTTTGTACCGTCACCGGAAGAGGTTATGGCGTATCTGATTCCGAACTTCGCAAAAGGTATAATTTACGGTGCAATGGTAGAGGCTTTCTGTTGCGAACAGCAGGCACGTATGACCGCTATGGATTCCGCTACTAAAAGTGCAAAAGATATTATTAAAGAACTTTCATTATTATATAACCGTGCAAGACAGGCATCTATAACGCAGGAAATTACGGAAGTATGTGGTGGTGCGTCGGCTATGGAGGAATAATCCTATGGCAAACATTTTTAATATGATTGAGAGGTTATGCCCCGACGGCGTGGAATATGTTGATTTTAAAAACGTTTGTTATATTACAAAAGGCGTACAATTCAATAAAAAAAATATGAATGAAACCGGTAGTTTTCCTGTAATAAATGGTGGTATAAAACCGTCCGGTTATATCGAACAGTATAATCAGGAAAAGGAAACCATTACAGTTTCACAAGGTGGTGCTTCTGCCGGTTATGTAAATTTTATTGATTCTAAATTCTGGGCAGGGGCACACTGTTATATAATCAAGCCTAAAGAATTGGTATTGAACAGATATTTATATCATTTTCTGAAATCCAAAGAATGTAAATTACAGGAATGTCAGTATGGTGCTGGTATTCCCGCACTTGCAAAATCAACGGTAGAAAATCTTAAAATACCTGCTCCACCCATAGAGGTGCAATGTGAAATTGTCCGTATACTTGACATTTTCACCGAATGTATAAAACTACTTGAAAAAGAGCTTGAATTAAGAAAAAAGCAGTATCAATATTACAGGGATAAACTTTTAACTTTCGGCGATGATATTGAATATAAAACAATAAAAGAAGTGGCTGATATTAAAGCCGGAAAATCTATTAATGCTTCTCAGATTTCTTCTATACAAGATAAAAACCATATGATAAAATGTTATGGTGGTAATGGTTTAAGAGGTTATGTTAAAGAATATAATCATTCCGGAGAATACCCGATAATTGGACGACAAGGGGCTTTATGTGGCAATATAAATTATGCTGTCGGGGATATTTATGCTACAGAACACGCTATAATAGTTAATTCTAAAGCCGAGTTATCTCAAAGATTTTTATATTATTTATTAATTACAAGGAATTTGAAACAGTATAACTCTAAAGGGG
>CAMWUB010000127.1 GCA_947177345.1 uncultured Ruminococcus sp.
AACCGGCATGAATTACGTTAATTCCGGAAATTATACTTATAATTTTCTTGTTCATTATGCTACCTCACCGGATTATATCTTCAAACTTTGCGTTGATAGCCTTTGCGAGTTCCGCCGGTGAAAGATGCATCTGTAAACCGATTCTTCCACCGCTTATGTAGAATAACGGAAGATTTTCCGCACTTTCGTGAATTACCGTCGGAAACTGTTTCTTCATGCCTACCGGCGTACAACCTCCCCTGACGTAACCGGTAATTTTGTTAATATCCTTTACGTGTATCAGTTCTACTGATTTTTCCCCGACACTTTTAGCGGATTTTTTTAAATCGAGTTCTTCCGCAACCGGTATCAGAAAACAATAATATCCGCCGGATTTTCCATGTGCCACAAGGGTCTTGAAAGTCTCGTCAAGAGGCTGTCCGAGAGCCTCCGCACAGGTTACGCCGTCAATAAACTCATCACATTCATATGACTGCATTGTATACTGAATTTTGTTTTTTTCCAGAAACCTCATGGCATTGGTTTTAGTTTCTTTTGACATTTTATCACCTTTTTTCTGAATTTATTTTACTGTAGATACAGCCACAGTAATTCTGCCGGTAGAGATTGTATTTCCTTGAAAGTTCTATCGAATGTTTATAACCATCGTGTTTCTTGAAATCGGAAAAAAGATAATCCACACCGTATTTATCAGATATATCCGCACCGCACTGATTAATGAAAGTACAGTCTTTATGTGGGCTTATAGTCAGGGTAGTTGTGAAATAGTCGCAATTCAGTAACTTTGCTTTCTGTGCGGACATTTCCAGCCGGTGCGATATGCATTTCTGACAGCGTTCACTTCTTTCAGGAAGATTTTCGAGACCTTCGGCGAGTTTATAGAAAATTTCCGGATTATATTCTTCTTCGATTATTTCAATATCGAGATGCATTTCACTGACAAGTCTTTTCAGTTCGTTGAGGCGATATATAAATTCACTTTCCGGCGATATGTTCGGATTACAGAAATATAGCGTTATATTGAAATATCTTTCAAGTATGCAAAGTGTATGACTACTGCACGGAGCACAGCATACGTGTAGTAGTAATGACGGTTTATAACCGGTTTTCTGTAATTCTGTTATTTTGTCGTCGAGTAATTTTCCATAATTTATTTTATTCATTATTTATCCTCAAGATTTTTAAGAGCTTTTATCTCATCACGATTCAGTTTTATTTCAGCGTCTTTAAGTAGTTTTACTTCACTTCTGTCAAATATTACCGGAACTTCTGATTTATCAGGTTTTATGCGGAGTTTTCCGGTAATTATGTTAGCATCTTCAACCCTGCCTTTTACGCCGTCGGGAGTTATTACCAACGCTCCCACTTTAGGAGTTATTTTCAGGAGAGCTTCATAGGCACTCTGTTCATTTTTGAGGCAACACATAAGTCTGCCACACGTCCCCGATATTTTGGACGGATTCAGTGAAAGTCCCTGCTCCTTAGCCATTTTTATTGATACCGGCTGGAAGTCTCCTATATAGCTTTTACAACAAAATTCCCGTCCGCATATACCCAGACCACCTAAAATTTTTGCTTCGTCACGTACACCGATTTGTCTTAATTCTATACGTGTTCTGAAAATACCTGCCAAATCCTTGACTAATTCACGGAAATCCACTCTGTTTTCAGCCGTAAAGTAGAATAAAAGTTTACTGTTATCAAAAGCACATTCAACGTCAACAAGATTCATCTGAAGATTGCGTGATTTTATTTTTTCCTCACATATCCTGAAAGCGTCCTGTTCTTTCTGCTTTTTTTTATCAAGCATTTTTAAATCGTATTCGTTGGCAAGCCTCAGAACAGGTTTAAGAGATGATGTAATAGCATTATCTTCAATCATTTTGTTAGCTATAGCTGTTTCACCGCATTCTATACCACCGGCGGTTTCCACAATAACCATATCGCCGGTATTGACTGTTATTCCCTCAGGGGAAAAGTAATATATTTTACCTGCCTTTTTGAATCGGATTCCTACAATTTCTTTCATTAACGTTCCTCCGGTATTTATATTATTATTTCGGTAATTTCCGCACATAAAGCGGTAAGAGCAAGATTTATATTGACATTACATTCTATAGTATGCCATGCACGTTCTATAGAATTATGAATCTTTTCCGCTTTTCGTGATGTCAGTATATAAGATAGTTTTATAGCACCCATACGATAACAGCCTATATTATCGGCATCAGGATTATGAATAAGTACAGCGGAATCTCTTATTATCTTATCAAGCATAGTGAGTACTGTTTTTACAGCATATCTGTCCTTGCCGAGTGTATACAGTATCGTATCAAGTTTATATTCATCTTTTATAATTATACTATCAGTGAGCATTTTTGTCAAATCCACCTGCTGACGTAAATTTTCATTCTGTATATATTCGGTACACATACCTATGTTACCGTGAAAACATTCTATAGCTTTTCCGATTGCCTGCTTGTTGAATCCGCTTTCAAGGAGTGATTTTTCAGCCTGTTCTTCTGTACAGGGTGATACTCCGAAACATATGCATCTTGAAATGATAGTCGGCAGAAAATCGGCTTTTGTTTCAGATGTGAATATGAAATATACATAGTCCGGAGGTTCTTCAATTATTTTCAGTAAAGTATTCTGCGTGCGAACGTCCATATTATGACAGTCACGGAATATATATACTTTACAAGCCGTATTGTTATTAGGTTTTATGAATGCATCGGAGCATATTTTTCTTGCGGTATCGACTGAATAGCCCCCTGATTTTCCGGAAGTTTCAACGTATGTCACATCTGGGTGTCCATGGGCTTGTATATTCCGGCAGATACTGCATATACCACATGGCATATTTTCCACCGGATTACGACACATCAGAAGACTTGTATATAATTCAGCAAGTAATTTTTTTCCTGTACCCTTTTCGCCGTAAAACAGTACTGTATGGGCAGTACGTCCGAATTTTTTCATATTACATAGATTTGAAATCAATAAATTATTTCCATAAATTTTTTTCATAAATAATCCTCGTTTATTCTGTGATAATACTATTTTACCACAATTACTTCAGAAATGCCATACTTCCGGAAAATATTTACAGAATTTTTGTCGATACGTTCACCACTGGCAACAATCGGTATGGCAGGCGGACACGGTACTTTTACAGATGCACATATTCTGCCGACAGCATTTTCAACAGATATTGTTTCACATTCAGAGAATACAGCATCATGTACCGACATGACCCGCTCCGGAAGTTCCGGTCTGAAGTCCATAGTATAAGGCGGTATCTTATGACATAATTTCAGAGATTCCGAAAGTGCATTATATAATATATCGTAGTCGCAACCGGTACATACCGGCGACATAAGAAGTACTATTACGGAACTGTCTGAATATTCACATTCAACACCATACCTCCGGAGCAGGTCAGCTAATTCGTTGCCGTTGTAACCGCTTTCGCTTGCCTTTATCGTAATATGAAACGGTTCACTTTCTGAAAATATAAGTCTGTCGGAAAAATCCCACCGAAAACTGTCTATATACCTGATATTTGATTCTATATCCGATTTTATTGATTCTTCTATATATTTATTGCATAAGTCAAGTGACATCATAATAAGATACGACGGACTTGTTGAACCGAACATATTCATAGCCTGTTTGAGTATCGGAACATATTCCGGTACAGACGTATGAAGCATCGCCGACCCTGTAAGTGCTGGTAACATCTTATGGGCGGAATCACAACATAAATCCGCTCCGAGTGTAATAGGGTGTATATCGTTATCAAGAAATTTAAGATGAGCTCCGTGGGCATTATCGATAATCAGGCGTGCATTGTATTTATGACATATTTCAGCCAGTACGGAAATATCAGCAGTTTTTCCGGTATAGTCCGGTGACGTAACATACAGTGCTGACGGTACATCACAATTTTTAAGGGCATTTTCAACATCTGTTATATTTATGTTGCCGGAAAGTATACCGGTTTTATATTCCGGTAAAATCCATTCAACATCGAGGTCAAGCAATGCGACGGCATTTAAAAAAGCTCTGTGTACGTTCCGTATGGCGAAAATTTTTCTGTTTTCCGATTTCATGATATAAAGCATAGTCTGTATACAAAGCGTAGAACCACCGGCAGAATAGACCGTACCGGCTGTGGCATAAAGTCCGGACATATTTTTTTCACTCTGTGCGATAATGCCGGTTGCTTCAAAAAGACTGTCAGCTCCTGATATTTCCGTTATATCGAAAGAGTACATTTCCGAAAGTACAGAAACAGGTGCTATACCTTTATGAGCAGGCATATGACACCGGAGTGTTCCGGATTGTGCGTATTTCTTAAGAAAATCATATACAGGTGTATTCATAGAAAAAAACTCCTTAAAGATTCTGTATTACTTCCCATAATTCATGGGCGGTATTTAAATTTATTCCGGCAGTAACGGCGAGTTCTTCCGGTGTGGCTTTTTTCAGATTGTCCTTCGTCTTATACTTAATCATGAGTTTTTCAGACTTCTTTTCACCGATACCCTTTACTGTAGTGAGTTCTGAAAGATATGTCTTTTTCTTATGTCTGGAATGCATATAGTTTACGGAATAACGGTGTACTTCGTCCTGTATTCGTGTTACGAGGTTAAACGCTGATTGCAGATTATTTATCTGAATTTCACTACCACCCGAAGTAATCGCACGTGTACGATGTTTGTTATCCTTTACCATACCGAAAATTTTTATATCAATATTCAGATTCTTGACAAGTTCAGTTATAATATTTACGTGACCTTTTCCGCCGTCGAGTAAAATCAAATCAGGTTTCCGCCGGAAGTATTCGTCACCGTCCTGATTTATTATGTGCATAAGTCGCCTTTCGAGTACCTCGTACATACTTTCATAATCGTTCTGTGTCCGGATTTGCTTTATTGAAAAGCGTTTATATGCTTTTCTGAACGGTCTGCCGTCGACGAATACAACCATTCCGGCAACTATCGATTCGTCAGCGAGATTTGAAATGTCGTAAGCCTCAATATACTTCGGAGGCTTATCAAGTCCGAGGACTTTCGCAAGCTGTTCTAATGCGATTACTTCCTTGCCGGTACGATTGCTTTTCAAGGCGATGTATTCCGCACTGTTGCTTTTCGCAAGCCTCAGTAATTCCGACTGGCTACCACGTTTCGCAATATTTACAGTAACTTTATGTCCGGACTGGTCACAAAGCATTTTATTAATAAGTCCGAGGTCTTCCGGAAGAGTTTCAGTTATAATCATTTCCGGAATATCGTTTCTGTTATAATAATACTGCAATATAAATGATGTTAAAATATCGTCGTCACTGTCTGAAGAAAATTCAATAACTGATTTATCAAAAAGTCTGTTATTACGATACATTAAAACTGTAATATAAATTTTTTCATGTGATTCTGTAATACCTATAATATCAGCATTTTTTACTACATTAT
>CAMWUB010000128.1 GCA_947177345.1 uncultured Ruminococcus sp.
ATCAATCAGATAGCCTTGCGTGTGAACTCAACTGGCAACATCTATGCGGAGGATATTTCAGAAATTCAGAGGAATATAAACGAACTATGGCGACAACAAAGATATTTCCAATCCGAGTTACAGAAGTTGCTGCAATAACCTACATCGCCGATAACGAAAAAACCGACAACGGCAAGTTGATTTATACGTTTGGTTGTGACAAAAATCCAGTTCAGGCAAGCAAGGATTTCGCACAAATTCGCAGTATGGGAACAGGAAAAAATGAAATACTTTCACAGCATTTTATCCAGAGTTTTTCCCCTGGTGAAATTACTCCCGAACAGGCTTTAAAAATCGGGATTGAACTCTGTGACAAATTTCTGAAAGGCGAATATCAGTATTATCTTGCCGTCCACAAAGACAAGGAACACATTCACCTGCATTGCATTTTCAATAACGTGAATATGTTTGATGGACGGACTTTTGAAACGCACGCTGACCAAGGTGATAAAAAGCATCGTAAATGGGTAATTTTGCGAAATTTATCTGATGACATCTGCGAAAATCATGGACTTTCAGTTATAAAAAATCCCGAAAAAAACAAAGGAAAATCGCACTATGAATGGGATATGAACCGGCAGAATTTATCATGGAAAGCCAAGCTGAAATTTGCGATTGACCAGGTTGTAAAAGAAAGCGAAGATTTTGAAGATTTTCTGCAAAAGTGCAGACTGCATAATATTGAAGTCGTGTACAATCCTGAACACGTCATTGACCTGAAATTTAGGCTTGACGGGCAAAAGAGATTTGCCCGTGCGAGAACATTGGGCTGGTACTATGAAAGCAAGCAGATTGCCCGAAGAATAGCCATGTACAAAGGCGTTATGTCATACACTCCGAAAACCGATATTATTCGTACCGACAAAATGCAGTTTTCGTCCGGTCTGGAACGCTGGGCAGATATAAAAAATATGCAGGAGGCATCACGGGTTATCAACATTCTGACAAAATACAAAATCGAAAATAATGAACATCTTGAAAGCGTTGCATTGACGGATTATTCAAAAATCGGTGCTTTGTCGGAGGAGTTAAACTCGTTGAATACGCAGATTGAAGATTTGTCGCTGAAAATAAAAATTGCCCGAAAAGTTCAGAAATACAAGTCCGTTACTAACGAACTGAAAACGCTTTCCGGACGTAAAAAGTCTAAGTTTGAGAAAGAGCATCAGGCTGACATTTCCGCACATAATCAGGCTTTAAAGCAGATGAAGGAATATTTTCCCGATGGTCATTTTCCGACTCCCGAAAGTATGGACAAAAAAAGAAACGCCCTTATTCAGGAGCGTTCCGAAAAAAATAAAGAATATTCTGATTTGAAGTCAACGGTTGCAGAGTTAAATTATGCACGTCAGACACTTGCCGATTACATCAGAAACGAGCGAAACGTACAGGAAATGAAACGTAAAAAAGGCGATTTAGAGTGATTTTTTAATTATTTAACCCATTTTCTATTTGAAACTGGTTTACCGTGACCGAAATAAATTATTCTTTCGCCAATATTACTTATTTTTTTGGCACTTTTCAGCATTTCATTTCTGTTGTGATACAGCATAGACACTGTAGGATAAAACATATTCATAAGAGCATCGCCAACAATAAGATATTTTTTGTCAACGTCAATACCAATAGAACCGTTTGTATGTCCAGCAAGTGAAATAATTTTTCCGTTAATTCCGAAATTTGAAAGACTGTCACCATCATTAAACAATATATCTGGTTTAAATGGAATTACGGGGTGTTTTCTGAAATCTTTAATAGAGGCAAATAAAACGATTTTTCCTAAAAAACTTTCTGCCGATAAAGATTGATTCATATTTGATTTTATCAGATTACAGTCTTTTTCGTTCATACCAATTGGTATTCCAAGTTTACCGGAAATTAAATGTGCATTTTCTGCATGGTCAAAATGTGCATGAGTTAAAATAATTAAATTAACGTTGTATTTTTTACATAGTTCAATAACTTTTTCAGAATATTTTCTTTTTCCCGTATCTACTAATATACCAGTTTTTCCGTCTGAAACAATATAACAATTTACATTTCCGCATTTGATTCTATGAATTTCAGTCATTTTATTCTCCATTTCAATAATATTTGAGTTTATGTTTATTGTACCATATGAAAAATAAAATGTCAAGAATTTACTGAATTTTGTTTAGAAGAAAATTAAAAAATATTTGATAAAATGAATAAAATTATTGCTGTATCAAACCAAAAAGGAGGTGTAAGCGAAACCACAAAATCGGCAATCCGTCACTGCGACAAGGCAAACATGGACTATATCCCATCCGACATCAATCTTGGTGCGATGCGTTCCTAATTGAAAAGATTAGGCACTAATGAAAGAACGCAAAATTCTAAGTTGGGAGAACTGATAATCTGAAAAGTGGAATGAAGGAGTAACGTCCTGAAACGCTTTCCCTGATACTCCGATTAGCATTTGTATTTGCAGTAATACAGGTGTTGAAAGCTCGGTGAAGTCGGCTGAGAGATACCGTAATCTGAATAATCAGAACGAAAACAGTCCAGAGGTGGATTGTGTATCCTATAGGTCGGAGGTCTATAAAGCAATCATGGTGAGAATGGCAGAAATGCCTGACGAACTTGCGAATGTAAGGGTCTAAATGATGAGGATACAGAAATATATTCAGTCGTAAATGACGGTCAGTGTGGAAAAGTAAAAATCGAGGTTATGAAATTCCATATATTGTTAAAGGCAATATCAAGCTGACAGGCTCAGAGTAAGCACCTAAAATTGTATGAAGAGATAAGATTATCGGAACGCAGAAAGGTCAGAACACTTGGTTAA
This sequence comes from uncultured Ruminococcus sp., assembly GCA_947177345.1. Lineage (GTDB taxonomy): Bacteria > Bacillota > Clostridia > Oscillospirales > Ruminococcaceae > Ruminococcus. The sequence goes on from CAMWUB010000128.1 coordinate 2,849, forward strand.
ACTGACTGCACAGGAGTGTTTTCAGGGAAAGCAGAAATGTATAACCTGAATTTATCTGACTGAGAGTAGTGGCATGACCTATGAAACCCTTGTAATAAGGGTGGAGGAACAGCCACAAGTCAATATATGATAAAAAGTGATAGGCAGAAACTTTCATAGCTTCGAGTATGATTTAGGAGTAATCCGAGAAAAACAATCCAAAAAGGAGTGTTGCCTATGACAAAACAGAAAAGATTACGTTATCTTGAGTATTACGGTTTACAGAAATGCTTTGATAATCTGTATAAGAAAAGCAGACAGGGTGATGTTTTCACAAATCTAATGGAACTGATTTCAAGTGAGGAAAATATAAAGCTTGCATACAGAAACATCAAGCGGAACAATGGCAGTTTTACAGCAGGAGTTGACAGAATTACAATAGCAGATATTGAAAAAATCCCTGTTGAGAAATATGTAAGAATAATTCAGAGTAAATTGCAATATTACAGACCAAAACCGGTAAGACGTGTTGAAATAGAAAAACAAGGCGGTGAAGTAAGACCTCTCGGAATACCGACAATAACAGACCGTCTTGTACAGCAGTGTATACTACAGGTTTTAGAACCAATCTGCGAGGCAAAATTTCACGAACGCAATAATGGTTTCAGACCAAACAGAAATACAGAAAATGCACTTGCACAATGCTACAGAATGATACAACAACAAAATCTTCATTTTGTTGTAGATATTGACATCAAAGGATTTTTCGACAATGTAAATCATTCAAAGCTGATACGTCAGATGTGGGCAATGGGAATACACGATAAAAAGCTGATTTGTGTGATTAAACAGATGCTGAAAGCACCTGTTATACTGCCAGACAGCACAAAAGTTTATCCTACCCGAGGAACACCACAAGGTGGCATTTTGTCGCCACTTTTATCGAACATTGTGCTGAATGAACTTGATTGGTGGATTAGCTCACAGTGGGAAAATATTCCGACCAAAGAATATGTAAAAAGTAATGGCACAGTCAGCAGAAGTAATGCATATGAAGCACTAAAAAATACTCATCTCAAAGAAATGTATATAGTAAGATATGCTGACGATTTCAAAATATTCTGCCGAAAAAAAAGTGATGCCGATAATACTTTCATAGCTGTCACAAGATGGCTTAAAGAACGGCTGAAACTTGACATAAGCGAAGAAAAATCAAAGGTAGTAAACCTCAGAAAAAATTACTCTGAATTTTTAGGATTCAAGATAAAAGCCGTTAAAAAAGGCACAAAATATGTAGTAAAATCACATATGAAAGAAAAATCAGTCAAAAACGCAAAAGAAAAATTAAAGAAACAAATCAAGAAAATCCAAAGACCTAAAATAAAAAATCAATCGATTTGTGAAATTGAAAGATATAATCAGATGGTTGAAGGTATTCAGAATTACTACAGATTTGCCACAGATATAGCTATTGACTGCCGTGATATTCAAAGAACAATATCAACTTTAATGCAAAGCAGACTGAAATATCGAATAAAAAGACAAGGAAAAATATACAATTCGCATATAAAAAGCCGATACGGGATAAGCAAACAGTTAAGATTTATTGACGACAGACCACTTGTACCAATCGGATATGTGCAAACAAAACCACCAATGTACAAAAAGAAAAGCATTTGCAAATATACCGAAAAAGGACGAGAAGAAATTCATAAGAATTTACGTTTTGACAACTATTTACTCACAGTTATGAAGCAAATGCTTTCATATTACAAAAGCACGGACAGCATTGAATACGCAGATAACCGTATTTCTATTTATGCATCACAATATGGAAAATATGCTGTTTCAGGTATATTACTTGATATAGATGATATTCATTGTCACCACAAACTTCCAAAAAAACTGGGAGGTAAAGACAATTATCAGAATTTAATCATTATTCACAAAGACATTCACATTCTTGTACACGCTGTCAATGATGAAATTATCAGAAAATACCTATCAAATTTCAGTCTGAATGCAAAACAGAAACAAAAATTAAACAGCCTCAGAAAAATGGCTGGAAATGAACCTGTATAACAAGTAATCTTAAAGTTTTGAAATTTTTGCAATCATATAAAAATCATATATTGGTGGAACGCCGTGTGCGGTGAAAGTCGCACGCACGGTGTGGAACGGGGGAAAATCCGGAGATTACTTCAAAGGATTACCTATCGTTATCAAGCTGTGAAATCCTCACGACATCGGCACTTTCGAGGGAAACAATCCTGAAAAGAATACTGTCCGAAAACGTCACAAACGACTATGATTTCGTGATTATCGACTGTCTGCCGTCACTCGGAACAATGCTGATTAACGCCTTCACCGCTGCCGACAAAGTGCTGATTCCGGTGCAGACACAGGAGTTTTCAATGGACGGTTTACAGGCTCTCGAATCGCTTATTCAGCAGATTAAAACCACGATAAACCCGAAATTGGAACTGCTCGGAATACTGCCTACCATGGTTGACCGCACGAAAATCAGCAGGGCTTGTGTTGAAGTCCTTCACGAAAAATATGGCGAAACCCTGTTCAGAACGTCAATAAGCAGGGCGATTGAGGCGGCGAACAGTGCAAAAAATAAAACTCCGCTTTGTTTGTC
>CAMWUB010000129.1 GCA_947177345.1 uncultured Ruminococcus sp.
AATGCACTTCATGTAATAATATATAATTCTCTTAAATATATAAAAAATCTTGACTTATATCTTATTGACTTCAAACTCGGCGTTGAATTTGCCCCGTATGCAAATATTAATCACCCGTCTTTCAAAGTTCTTGCTATTGAATCCGCTCCGGAATTTGGTTATTCTGTTCTTAATCATATAAAGGATAAAATACGTAAAATCGGCAGTATATTCAGAGATAATCAGGTGGAAAACTGGGACGAACTTTATAAAAAAACCGGTAAAGTAATTCCGGTCACACTTATAATCATAGACGAATTTCAGCATATTTTTGACGGTGAATACGGTAATGAATGTGCTGAAATCATAAAGTATATCGCCAAAGAGGGAAGAAGTTTCAATGTTCATCTTCTGCTTGCAACACAGACGGTAAACAGTCTTCAGGGATTTCCGGAAGAAGCAAAACAGATGTTTTTCGGACGTATTGTTTTATTTAATGATGATGTGGAATATAAATCTATGTTGTGGAATGATGATAAACTTGCAAAAACTCTTACCAGCGAGGCGAAAGGACTTTCAGTTATTGCGAATGGTCATGATAATCAGAAACTTGTTCAGATTGCAGTAAGAAAACCTGTTAAAGATGTAATTGAAGAATTTTATCTTCCTTTATCGGAATATAAAAACAATACTAAAATTATGCTCAGTTCTGTTAATGAAAATCCGTATAGTATCTATAATAAATTTCTTAATGATGAGTATATACCGTCAGAATACTGTGACCTTGTTATAGGTGACAGTGTTAAAATCGACGAAAGTGATATTAAAATCAGGTTAAATAATCCGGATTACAAACCTGTTTCAAATGAAAATAAAAGTGTTATACAACTTCGTCAGCGTCAGAATGATAATGTTCTTATAGTCGGAAACGATAAGCCTAAAGCCGAAACAATATTCACACTCAGCCTTATATGTACTCTCATGAAACAGATTTCATTGAAGAAAAAGGGTTCTATAACACTTATAACTATTGATAATGCCAGTGACCTCCGTAGTTTAGCTTCGGAGTACCCTGGATATATAAGGATATATACTACAAGGGATAATCTTAATAATGCGGTTATTGATTCAACAGAATATCTTTTTGTATTCGGCTTACATTCATTTACAAGTATGAAGTTTTCTATAACTGACCCTTTCCAGAGAATTTCAGAACAGAATACATTCAATGGTGTTACTTTCGGAGATTCCAGACCGGTTAATACTTCTTCAAATCATATTTCAGATGACGGCGATATGTTAAGAAGTGCCATTGATAATTCACAATGTAATGTTATCATGTGGCATAATGATGTTACAAATCTTGCAAATATGTTCGGAAATATTTCCACATTTCCGATTTTCAGAAATAAATTTCTGCATAGAATCGGTCTCAGAATGAATGCGGAAGATTCAGAAATACTTATGGAAAGCGACTGCTGTTCAAAGTTAAGCGAATCTGCAATAGTTTATAAATGCCTCAATGATGAGGTAATAATGCGTATGTATAATAATTTTGATTCAAAATACATGAACAGCATTATAAGCAAACTGAATCAGAAATCTGAAAATTAAAAAGGAGGCTTTAATAATGGGAAGATTAAAAGAAGGTTTAAATTCAGGTGTTCATGAACTTGCAAACGAAGGTACACAAGTTACCGATACCGCACAGCAGGAACTCCGTGACGCTCAGGAATCGGCAAGTAAACTTGATAGTCTCAACTGCATTGATGATGATGACCAGTCAGCATCTGACGGAGCAAGAAGTGAATCACAGGCAATAGCAAGAGAGACAGCAGAAAATGAAGTGCGTAATCCCACAAGGGAAATAAAAAGCGGTTTCGATTCCATAAAAGCCGAATCTGATACATATGCTACAATCGAGGAGCAGGACGCAGAGACAGCCTCCGGAATGGAAGGCAGATATAATTCAGTAGGTTCTTCACTTGCCAGCTCATTCAGAAACAGTATGCAGGAGTTCATACAGATAAGCAGTGAAGCTCAGGATACAGGCAATCAGCTTGAATCGGTAAATGGTGCGTTGGCTTCCGGTATAGAATCATCATTCGGCTGATAAACAAAATATCGAATAAAAACAGATTCAGTTATCTGAAGCTGTTTTTATAGACGACAGGAGAATTTATAATGTATTATCTATGTTTCAAGGTCAATAAGATACCTGACCTTACAATGACAAAATACAGTACCTATGATATTTCAGGTCTTGACGACCTCAAAGAAAAACATGGTGTTTTTATCAGACAGCTTTACAGACTGGGTTATGCATCGGGAGTATATTTCCACCTGCTTTATGTATATAATCCGTCGGAATATCTTAATAAAGGACAGCATCTTGATATTATTTTCTATGCAACGTCCGGAAATCCTGATAATCTCAGGCGTATAAGAGAATTTATAACTACTTCTGTATTGAGTTCTTTCTATGAATTTTACAGTTATGAGGTGGCAGAAGATTATGCTGTTACTCCGGATAATCAGATATATATACAAAGGGCATATAATTCAGATGAGTATTATGCATTAAGTCCGGCACTTAAAAAATATCACGAGGAAAAGGGAAATCCTATTGAATCAGTAAATGGTGTAGTTTCGCTTGAAGTATCTTCTGATACTTCTGAAGTTGTCAGTATAAATCAGTATAATCTTAATAGTGACGGCAGTTTTGTATGCGATAAAAAATATAAATATGGTGCATTTATCACAAAAAAAGATTATTCCCTGCCTGCTCTTAACAGTCTTCTGACCGATACAGATGGTCCGCCTATGCTTTATTCTATACTTGAAAGCGAACCTTGTGAAGACGGCAGACTTTATAACGTTCTTAAACTTATGGAGGGTTATAATGAATTTTCTGCAATCCGCATTGATTTGTTTCCGGTTGATATGACAAGGGAAGTTATAAGAAATCTTCCATACAGCGAAACAAGAAAGCGTACCTCTCAGCGTGAACAGGGTCGAGATGATAACAGTGAAAGTATGCTGAGAATATGGGATAACTATGTAAAGGAACTGAATAAAAGTCCGCAGTTCAAAGCAAATATAGTAGCATTCGCTGACCATATGGACATTGCCGTAATGCTTGCCGACAGCATAGGAGCAGAAGCAGTTGAATCGGGAAGTTATAAAATTGAAGAAATACGTACAAATGCAGGTTATGAACTTTCATTCTATTATGGTGATAATATCATTCTGAGTGACCAGCTCCGATATGCTCCGGAAAATTATGTTGCACCTTTTCTTTCGCTTTATACTCTTAATGAAATCCGTCCTATGTTTTCGTTCCCTATTCTGAATCAGGGTGAAACTATCGAAAAAGTAAAGGAAACTGACCCTGTCTTCAATAATGACGGTCTTTATCTCGGATTGAGTGATACAGGTTATAAGGTTACATTTCCGATAAAACTTTTCAAAAAACACGCATTTGTTTCAGGCGTACCAGGTGGCGGAAAAACTAATACAATGCTTTATCTTGTAACTACATTATGGAAAAAATTCCGTATACCGTTTCTTGTACTCGAACCCGCAAAACAGGAATACAGAGCATTGGCACGTATTCAGGGTATGGAAGAACTCTGTATATTTTCACCTAAGGCAAATACTAAATTTCCTTTGCATATAAATCCGTTTGAATTTCCGGTAGGTCTCACGCTTGCTGAACATATTTCAAATCTTAAGGCTGTATTTGAGGGGGCGTTTGAACTTCCGCCACCATCTCCGCATTTTATTGATACCTGTATAGAGCAGGTATATATTGATAAGGGCTGGAATGTATTTTCAACAAATAACGGAAAACTTCCTTATCCGACAATGCAGGATTTGTATAACTCACTTGAAATAGCTGTCAATCAGTCTAACTATGAGGGCGAAATTCGTGGAAATTTACGGGCAGTTCTTGAAGTAAGAGTGGGAAGTCTTCTGAAACGTGAAATAGGAAATGTATATAATGTATCACATTCTATCATAAAACCTGAAGAATGGCTTGATGTTCCGGCTGTTATCGAACTGGAAGCCTTAGGTGAAGGTCCTGCAAATTTTATGTCTCTTCTTATATCCACACTTATAAGGGAAAGTCTTCGTATACGGAAACTGAAGAATAAAAATCCGGGCAAAGATAATGTAACACATATAATTTTCTATGAAGAAGCTCATAATCTTATCGGACCTGATACAGAAAGTCCTATGGGTGATTCCGTAGACCCTAAAATATCAGCTACAAAATTTCTTGTCAAAATGTTAGCAGAAGTCCGTGCTTTAAATGAGGGTATAGTAATTGCTGACCAGCTCCCGACGGTAATGGCTCCTGAAGTGCTTAAAAATACCGGTCTGAAGATAGGTCACCGTATTACTTCACAAGATGACAGGCAACTTCTCGGAAGTACAATGTCAGCAACACCGGCACAGCTCGAAGAACAAGGTATATACCTCCCAGGCGATGCCCTTGTATATTACGAGGGTTTATTGAAACCTTTCAAAATGAAGATTGCCCAATGGGAAAACGGTATAATTGAAACTGGTGATTCTCCTGATGATACTGAACTTTTCGCACTTATCAGAAATCATAAGACTACTAAAAATCTTATGAAAAACAGTGCTGATATAATGAAACACAGAATAAAAAATGAATTTGATACAATCATAAAACAGCTTTTAAAGAACAGTGAAGCAAGTGATAAAAACAGACAGGAAAAACTTAAATACGACAAACATATAAGTTTCATGCGTAATTCAATAGCTTTATGTAACAATGAATCCGAAGAACGTGAAAAGATAAAACAACTGAATGAATATAAATTAAATACCGATACAAGATTATTTGAAAGTATTCAGCAGACAAACAGCAGAATTATAGCAGGTATAAATGAAGCCTGTATAATTTATCAGAAGTACATAACAATTGTAGGTAACTTTGCTGAAGAACAGTTTGATGTTTTTGTTGTGATAGCTGACGGATTTTTTAATTGTTTCAGATATAATGAATCGCTTTTCACCGTTGACAGTATAGAGTTATTCTGGAAAGTTTCTGAAAAATGTTACAATGACCTTATCAGGATTATTGCAGGAAACGGAAATAAACTTGATATTTCACAACAGACGGCTCAGAACTGGATTGGCATAAAAGACAGATTTCTGAACCGTGCAAAAAAATACGGTATAAAGGTGTGAAATTATGAATCCTTTGGAATATATCAGTCAGTCAGAAAAGCTACATACAAGGGAAGTAAATCAGCAGGAAAAAATAAATGCAATAAATTCAGAAATTTTCAGTCTTGAAAGTGAAATATCCGCACTTGAATCTGAAAAGGCTGTTTTATATTCTGAATTAAGTTCCGCAATGAGCATGGCAGACGAAGACGGAAATTATAATTATAGTTTAGTTTCTGCTATAGAGGCGGAAATCAGTGCAATAGACGAACGGATAGAACAATGTC
>CAMWUB010000130.1 GCA_947177345.1 uncultured Ruminococcus sp.
AATATAATCATTCCATTGACACGGTGTCAATATAAAAAGTTTTAAGTAGGGATGTAAAATGCCAAAGGGTTCAAAGGAACTGGCAGAAGCCCGGAAAAATGAAATTATTTCGGCTTGTGCAGAACTTTATCAGACAATGAGTTTTAAAGAAATAACAATCAAGAAAATAGGAAATGCCACTTCTCTTACACGTACTGCAATTTATAATTACTTCCGTACAAAAGAGGAAATATTTCTTGCTTTACTTCAGAGAGAGTACGAATTATGGATTACTGAACTTAAACGTATTCAGGCAGAAAACACTGAAATGAATGTTTCAGAATTTGCCGGTGCGGTTGCGGAATCCCTTGCGGAAAGAAAAAATCTTCTGAAAATAATGTCAATGAATCATTATGACATGGAAGAAAACAGCCGTATTGAATGTCTTACGGATTTCAAAAAAGTTTACGGACAGTCAATTACGGAAATGAAAAACTGTCTTGATAAATTTTTCCCTGAAATGACCTCTCAGGAAAAACAATCTTTTATTTATTCGTTCTTTCCGTTTATGTTCGGAATATATCCGTATACTTTTGTAACAGATAAGCAGAGGGAAGCCATGAAACTGGCAGATGTAGATTATGTATATATGACAATCTATGAAATAACATTTTCTGAAATAAAAAAATTATTGCTTGTATAGTATTATGCCTTTGAAGCATGGATACTTATTTAATATAAGTATTTGATTTTACATTCATTTTGTGATAAAATAATTACAGATTCAGAAAGGAAAAAATTATGTTTAAGAAAATTTTCAGAAAATTTAAAAAGTTACTGACTGCAACAGTCATGACAGGTGTAGTTTTCACATCATTATCGGGAATCAGTGCCAGTGCATCTGCATGGCAGTCTGATTATGCAGGAAACTATGTAAGAGATTTACCCTATGGAAATCTTATAGGCAGTATTGACGGAAACACTGAATTTAATGTTTTATCTTCTGTTACTGCTTACGACGGCACAACATGGGGTTTTACCGGAAACGGTTATATATGCCTCGATTACTGCACACCTGCTCAGACATATGATTATAATTACAATTACAACAGTAATTATTTATATGGTTTCGTGAATTATAATCAGCAGTACATATATCAGCACTTTATAAATATGGGTATGCCGGTTGAAAGTGCAATAGCAATAGCTTCAAATGCATATGATGAGAGTGCTTGTAATACTTATTCTTTCTGTATCGATGTAAACGGACTTGCTTCATATGGTATCTGTCAGTGGAATGGTGAAAGATATGATAACCTCCGTTCATGGTGTACATATAATGGTTATGATTATTCTTCACTCGATGGTCAGCTTGCTTATCTCGACCACGAACTTTATGGCAGATTCTATTATGTATATAATCAGCTTATGACAGGCGGTACAGTCTGGGATATGGCTTACATATGGGCAAGTCAGTTTGAAATATGTTCAAATGCATACTGGTATACAAGAGGCGATAACGCTGTATATCTTTATAATAATTTAATGTACTGATATATTTATATATCTGAGGTGATATAATGGAGTATATAAAACTTGGCAAATCTGATTTAAATGTTTCACGTATATGTATGGGCTGTATGGGATTCGGAGACGCTCAGAACGGTCAGCACTCATGGACTTTGAATGAAGAACAGTCACGTAAGATAATCAGACGTGGTATTGAACTGGGTGTTAATTTCTATGATACTGCTATCGGTTATCAGTCGGGAACAAGTGAACAGTTTACAGGAAGAGCATTAAAGTATTTCGCAAAACGTGAAGATGTTGTTATTGCTACAAAGTTTTTGCCAAGAACTCCGGAGGAAATAGAATCAGGTATAAGCGGTCAGAAGCACATTGAACGCATGATAGATAAAAGTCTTGAAAATCTCGGTACGGATTACGTAGACTTATATATATATCATATGTGGGATTGGAATACATCTGTTTATGATATTATGGACGGTCTTAATAATATAGTAAAGGCTGGTAAGGCACGATATATAGGCATTTCAAACTGTTACGCATGGCAACTCGCTAAAGCAAATGCCCTCGCTGAACGTGAGGGGTTTGCAAAGTTCGTAAGCGTACAGGGGCATTACAACCTGATATTCCGTGAAGAAGAACGTGAAATGTCAATGTTATGTGCTGAAGATAATATAGCAGTTACTCCATATAGTTCACTTGCAAGCGGACGGCTTTCACGCAGACCTGATGAAATATCTGAACGCTTTGAAAAAGACAGTTATGCAAAATTCAAGTACGATTCAACCAAGGAGCAGGACAGTAAAATAATTCAGCGTGTTATTGAACTCGCTGAAAGTCATGGCGTAACAATGACGGAAATTTCACTTTCATGGCTTCTTACAAAAGTCACTTCTGCTGTAGTAGGTGCAACAAAAATACATCATATAGAAGATGCAGTAAAAGCTGTCAACCTGAAACTTTCAGCGGAAGAAATTTCGTATCTTGAAGAGTTATATATACCTCATTCACTCACGGGCGTTATGGCTCAGAACAAACCGGCAGATGCAAATAAAAAACACGTCTGGAGTACAGGCAATCAGAAATTCTGAGGAGGTCATATTTATGAAAAAATTAGCATCATTTCTTATATCTGGTATCATGTCGGCAAGTGCTGTAGTTACAAGCGTTCCGTTTAATGCCACTATGGCGGAATCCGCAGAATATACATTACAGGACGCAATTAATTTACAGGATTTTATTTTAAGCAGAGTTACCGGCAAAGAACTTAACAAATCATTTGATTTGAACGGCGACGGCAGAGTAGATATATTCGATTTATGCCTTATGAGACGTGAAATACTCAAAAAACCGGAAAAAAATAATGATACACTTGTTGCATACTTTTCATGTACCGGTAACACCGAAACAATAGCAGAATATATAATCGACATGACACAGGCTGACAGTTACATAATTGAGGCGGAAACTCCGTATACAGATGAAGACCTTACTTATACTAACTCGTCATGCCGTGCCAACAAGGAACAGAATGATAAATCAGCACGTCCTGAAATAGCTAAGCCTGTTGAATCTTTTGATAATTATGAAGTAATCTATCTCGGTTACCCTATATGGTGGGGAGAAGAACCTCGTATTATAGACACGTTCCTTGAAAGTTACGATTTTTCAGATAAAATTGTAATACCGTTCTGTACTTCGGGAAGTAGCGGAAATTCAACAAGTGAAAGAAATATTTCAAATCTCGTGCCAATCGGAAATCAGCTTGAGGGAAAAAGATTCTCAGCAAGTGCTTCAAAAGAAACTGTAAAAACATGGGTAGATGAAAAACAGTCTGAAATATCAGACTTAAAAAAAACAGTGAAAATACACAATATACGCTGATAAAAGGCGATACTTTCAGAATGGGCAGTCCGGAAAGTGAACCGGAACGCAGTTCCGATGAAGTTCAGCATAATGTTACCGTAGGAGATTTCTACATTTCAAAGACGGAAATTTCACAGAAAGATTATCAGGAAATAATGGGGACAAATCCCAGTGATACAAAGGGCGATGACCTGCCGGTCACGAATATAACATGGTATGATGCCATACAGTATTGTAATAAACTAAGTCAGAAAGAGGGCTTTACACCGTGTTATACAGTTTCCGGAAATACTGTCACATGGGACAGAAGTGCAGATGGTTACCGTCTGCCGACCGAAGCTGAATGGGAATATTCCGCACGTGCGAACACTTCCACGCCGTTTAATTTCGGTGATTATGTTCATAACAGTGACGCAAACTGTTATAATGCATACGGCTATAACAACGACGCAAGCGGTAACTGGGTAAACGGTTCTGACGCATATCTCAGGAAAACAGTATCAGTAAATCAGTATCCAGCCAACGATTATGGACTTTACAATATGCACGGCAATGTTGCGGAATGGGTATGGGACTGGTACAGCAAATATGATTCGGAAATATCTTCCAATCCTACCGGTTCGGAAAGTGGTAACGCAAAAGTTGTAAGAGGCGGTGGCTGGAATGACCATCCGAAACATATACGTTCCGCATATCGAGGCGCACAGCCTGCTGATGTCGGTCTCTATGGTATCGGAATACGTCCGGTAAGAAGTGCCGGAACTTCTACAGGAAAAGTAAAAAGCGTATACAGTGCAAAGGCTGAACAGAAAACCGGAAAAACTCTGATAGTCTACTTCTCGCAGACCGGTAATACAGAGGGCTTAGCTAATCTTATCCACGAGATGAGTGGTGTGGATATTGTCCGTCTTGAAAGAAAAACACCTTATTTGTCAAATCACAATGGTTCTGTACTTTATGGCGAGGCATTAGATGAACTCCGTGCGGAAGCTGTTCCTGAACTGAAAGAATATCCTGATATTGAAAAGTATGATACTATTCTGCTTGGTTACTGTAACTGGTGGTCATCAATACCCGCTCCGGTGCGTAGTTTCCTGTTACACGAAGATTTCAGCGGAAAAAATATCGTTCCGTTCTGTTCAATGGGCGGAGGTCGTTTCGGACAGACTATCAGTGCGATTGCTAAATTAGCTCCTGAAAGTGTAATAAAAGAGGGTCTGGAAGTTACCTACTCTTCTTATGACCGTGACGAGATAGAAAAGTGGTTAAAAGCAAACAATATAAATAATTAACAGAAACGGAGATTATTATTATGGATAATAAAGTTACACAGACAGCCGGTAGAGAACAGCTCGGAGAATTTGCCCCGATGTTCGCACATCTCAATGATGATGTACTTTTCGGCGAAGTATGGAACGAATCGGCAATAGATTTAAAAACTAAATGTATCATAACCGTTGTATCGCTTATGGCTTCCGGAATTACTGACAATTCACTGATATATCACTTACAGAACGCCAAAGCAAACGGAGTTACTAAAGAGGAAATAACAGCGATTATCACCCATGCGACTATGTACGTCGGTTGGCCTAAGGGCTGGGCAGTATTCCGGCTCGCAAAAGATGTATGGAATGAAGAACTTCCGGCATTGACCGATAAGGAAAAGTATCAGAATACGATATTTTTCCCGATTGGTGAAACTAATGACGCTTTTGCACAGTATTTTATAGGTCAGAGCTATTTAGCACCTGTATCCACCGAGCAGATACCGATTTTCAACGTCACATTTGAACCGTCATGCCGTAATAACTGGCATATACACCATGCAAAAAGCGGTGGTGGTCAGATGCTGATATGCGTTGGCGGACGTGGTTACTATCAGGAGTGGAACAAGGAAGTTATAGAACTTCTTCCCGGAGATGTTGTTAATATTCCTGCCAACGTAAAACACTGGCACGGTGCTTCACCTGATTCATGGTTTTCGCATCTTGCCATTGAAGTGACTGGTGAAGATACAAGTAACGAATGGTTAGAAGCTGTTTCCGAAGAAGAATACAGTAAATTAAAATAATTATATAAATAAAAATCC
>CAMWUB010000131.1 GCA_947177345.1 uncultured Ruminococcus sp.
TCAATAAATTGTCATCAATTTAATATGAATTGATTTATTATATTTACTGTTATAAAATTTACGGAAAGGACTTTATTTATGAATTTAGACAATACCAAAAGTGCCAAAGAGTATATTGCCGAATCTTATTCCGCTGAACTGAATGCAATTCAGGAAAAAAATAAACTCATGGAAACACCGTCAAGCATTATCGAAAAGGAAAAAATTTCCCATACTCTCGAACTCGCCGAGGAAATCATTAAAATGGATATTCTCAATGAGGAAACTACTAAGGAATATACCAAACTTAACAGCATGATTCAGGCTAAAAAGGACGAAATCCGCAAGCTTTACGGAATAGAAGTCACAAAGGACGGTTTACAGGCTGTGAAATCCGCTATGAAATCCGTTGAAGATGGTCTGTCAGAATACATTAAAGCCAATCAGGAGGAATTTTCCAAAGCTCTCGCCGATGAAATGGAAGTCGTAAAGGCGGAAATAAAATCGGCAGAAGAAGAAACCAATAAAAAAGTAGATGCCATTAATGAAGAAATTTCCAGCTTGAAAGAATCCAACAGAAAAGAAACTCAGCGTGAAAAGGCTGAATATGACTATAATCTGAAGCGTACAAGAAAACAGCAGTCAGAAGCACGTGTAAAGGAAATAGCCGAAAGAGAAAAAGCTATGTCCGCCAAGGAAGAGGAAGTCAATAACAGACGTAAATCCGCTGAAGATGCACTCGCTGAAATAACTGAACTTCAGGCAAAAGTCGATGATATTGAAAATCAGCTTAATACCGCTCGTGAAAAGGGTGCGGAAGAAAAATCCAAGGAACTCGGCAGGGAATACGGTTATAAAACCGCTATGGCTGAACAGGAAAGTAAATTCCAGATTACCAAACTTCAGAAAGAATATGACCGCCTCAATGATAAATATAAGGCTGTCCTTGCTGAAAATGCTTCACTTTCCGCAAAACTCGACAAGTGCAACGCCGAAAGCCGTCAGCTTGCTACCGATACCGTTAAATCTACAGGCGGAATCAATATTCTTAATACGGAGAACGGACAGAACGGCAAAAAATAATCTCATGAAAGGATATTATAACGCTTATGGTTACTGATAAAAACACCAAGCAGGAAATACTTGACGAATATAAACGTCTCGTCGCTGAGGCTAAGGCTAAGAAAATAACCGTTCCGGCTGATGCAAAGGGCATTACAAGCAAGAACAACAAGACCGAAATGCTGAACGCTGTAAGATTACTTGAAGATGCAGTTTCAGATAAACCGGTTGTGGTTAATATTCCTGTGCCGACTGTTCCGAAGCCCGAACCAGCTCCGAAACCGGCAACAGAACCGAAGTCAATACCTGCTCCGGTAAAGAAAAATGCTACTGCTACTACTGCAACAAAATCAAAGGAGGATAATGATTTGAGTTACTTGAATCAGGAAATCGTCGAAAAAATACAGGCTCTTGATACCGCAAAGTCTCTTAAAAAGGCTGAATATAATAATATTCTCGCAGTTGAGCAGGAACTTGTTAAATTCGTTGAAATGATAAACAGAATGAAAACTAACGGTCTTGCACAGGCTGAAACCCAGAAATCCGCAACCGAAAAACAAACCGAAACTATAGAAAAAATTAAAGCTGATTCTGAAGAATCCAATAAGGCTTATATTGAACTGGCAGAAGAAAAACGCAGTCAGCTTGAAGCTGAAATAACCGAAAATAAAAAGAAACTCGAAAATGAACGTGCCGTTGAAGAAGAAGCTTACAGCTATAAAGTAAGCGAGGAAAACAAAAAAGTTGACGATGCATGGAGTGATGAGGTTATTCGGCGTGAAGAAAAAATTGCCGAAGTTGAAGAAAAAATTGCCGAACTCAATGCCGAAATAGATTCAAAGGCTGAACTTAAAAAACAACTCGAAAGTAAACTCGCCGAACTTCCGGAACTCATTAAAAAAGCTCAGGAAGAGGGGGCAATCGCCAAAGAAAAGGAACTCGGCAGAGATTACGGTTATAAATCAAGTAAGGCTAAAAAGGAAACCGAAAACAATGTACAGGCACTTCAGGAAGAAATTGAAATGCTCCGCAAGGATTTTGAAGATTCACTCGCCGAAAAACAGGCAATTCAGGCTAAACTTGACAAGGCATACGAACTTAATAACGCCCTCTATATGCAGACTGTACAGTCTACAGGTGGTGTAAAGATTCTCAACAATTCCGATAAATCATAAAAAAACAACTCCGGAACTTCTTACAGTTCCGGAGCTTTTTTGTGTTTTGCGTGTTAAATTACTTTATTATAGCTTTTCTCATTAAAACGAGGTCAAAAACATCAAGTTTTCCGTCGCCTGTGAGGTCACCGGCTTTCCAGTCGGGAAGTGTAACATTCTGTCCGAGAAGCCATTTCTGAAGAAGTATGGCATCTTCGGTATTTACTTTACCGTCCTTATTCAAATCGCCCTGAACGTTTGCGGGTTTGGTGGTTGTAACGGTTGTAGTAGTAGCGGTTGTTGCCTTAGTGGTAGTAGTGGTTGTTGTAGTCTGAGACGGAAGTTTATAATCAACCGGAATCAGCTTCCATTTCTGACAGTTATTATCGTTCCAAGTCCACTGCTGAACGTTAGCACCGGCTGTTTTATCAGCGTTAATTACTTCCATGCATGAGAGGTCTTTTGAAGAACGTGTAACTATGGTATATGTGCCGTCCTCATTGTCAACGAATTTGAAGTACTGGTTACTGGACTTCAGGAAGTCGTTTATATAGATGTTTGCACCGTCTTTAGCGTTATCGCACTGGAGCAGGAATTTACCGTCGCCGACACCGGAGTATACATAATAATAACCCCAGTTTACTTCCTCGAAACGCCATACATTATGCGGAGCAGGATTTGAAGTATCCGTACCCCACTGCTGAACGTTAGCACCGGCTTCAGCCTTGCCGTCCTTAATTTCAAGGAATTGTCCGCTGTTTACGTTCTGAATCATGTAATTCTTAGAGGTATCGAGTTTTGCACCGTCTTTTATGGTGATAACGTCGAGAGTCCATTTCTGGAAATCACTGTTGTTATCCTTGCTTTGTACGATATTTGCCCCTGAACTCTTTGAATCACCGTCAACAGTCAGACAGCTTGCGTCTTTGGTTGATTTTGTAGCGATAGTATAGGTACCGTCGCCGTTATCGAAAAATTTGAATTTCTGAGCATCTTTTTCATTTTTAGACCATATTTCAATATTAGTACCGTCAGCGGTCTTACCGGCGGTAAGGTCAAGATAATATGATTTACCGTCGCCGACATATGAACGTATATAATAGTAACCGTCACCGGCATCTTGTAATTTCCATGTATTCTGAACAGCTTCGCCGTCCGCACCCCATTGCTGAACATTTGCACCGGCTTCAGCCTTAGCACCGTCTACATCGAGATACAGACCGCTTCCGACGTTCTTAAACATATATTTTACGCTTGTATCCATTGTAACGGCTGTCTTTGTCGGAGTTGGTGTCGGAATATCACTGTTCGGAGTGTTTACTGTACACTTCGGACGTTCCGGCATATCGTAGCCTGTTCCCATGAAGAAACTTATATGAGGTGGCTGATTATATGCGGTATTCTGTGCAGAAACCTGTGAACGATAATGTGGGTCATGCATAAGGGTCTGTACTCTGTAGTCTGTGTCGTATGTTGTAGTGAATATTCTGATAGATTTACTATCGGCGGAGCGTACGATTAATTCTTCACGCCAGTCGCCGAAAATATCAGCGGAAAGACAAGGTGTACCTTTTGTGGTATTGCAGGTATAGTAACCGTCAGTCTGCATAAGCTGAGTTATTTTGCCGTTTTCGGTCATCTTGCTTATTTTTGCCGGAGAATCCGTAGAACCGTCGAGAATTTCACGTTCCAAATCGCCGTCCCAGTATGTCAGGAAGTTAATAGCCGGTCTGTTGCATGAGAGAGTTTCGCCCTTTACGTTCTTGACAGGTGTGGAATTATCTGTTTCTCTGTTACCCCATAATTCCGCACCGTCATTTCCAGCCCATATATTATCAGCACAACAACGTCCGGTATCGCCCGCACCGTCGTTATGGAAGATAATTTTTCCGGTGTCGCAGTCAATAAGCGATACACCATAGGGTTTATCTTCGTGACAAATCCACGCTTCGAGACCTTCATTAGTAGGGTCAAGGTCACCGACATGCATAGCATCGCCGTGTCCCTGATTGGTATTCCAGAGGATTTTTACGTTATCGTCGATACAGGTAGAGCCGGTAATGATTTCCTGTTTGCCGTCGCCGTCAACGTCGGCAGCCATAGTATTATGATTACCGTCACCCCAGCCTGCTGAACTGCTACTCGTTCCGGTATCGAAATTCCACATCTTGACGAGTTTCTTGTTTTCTACCTTGTAAGCGGTAGCGGTCATTCTCGCATAGTAACCACGTCCGGTAACTACACAAGGGTGAACGCCGTCGAGATAAGCGGTAGTACCCCAGAATCTGTCAACACGGTTAGTTTTGTCGCTTGTCTTGCCCCACTTGGTAGTATCACCTCTTGCGGGTTCGTAAGGTACAGTATCGAGTGCCTCACCGGTTGCACCGTCGAAGAGAGTATAGAACTCGTCGCCCTGTATGATAAAGCCGGAAGAATCACGGTAATCTTTTGAAGCGTCGCCGATTACTTTTCCTGTGCCGTCAACAGTACCGTCAGCGGTCTTGCAACACATCTCGGCTTTACCGTCTAAATCGTAGTCAGCAACGAAGAATTGGGTATAGTGTGCACCTGCTCTGATATTGACACCTAAATCAATTCTCCACAGACGTTTTCCGTTGAGTTTGTAGCAGTCTATGTAAACCTTGCCGGTCTTGCCTTTCTGTGAGTTGTCTTTAGAATCAGTCGGGTCCCACTTCAGAAACAGTTCATATTCGCCATCGCCGTCCACGTCGCCTACGGACATATCATTAGGAGTATGGTTAGAACTCGGCGGACTTAATTTTATGTCAAAATACGGAGCGTCTGCCTGTATGGAGCAGGTGTCACTTGTAAGAAGTGTAGAACCGTTATAACATTCAACCTTATATACAGACTTTGCGTTTCCGGACTTGTCAAGGAAACAGGTAGCACCCTTTGTAACGGAATTGTCTTTGTCTGTGCTTGTGTAGATGAGAGTATTGTCACGATAGAGTTTAAAAACTGCATTGTCGGGGTCAGTGGCGAGGAAACGCCAGTTTACAAGCATACCGGAGCCGGTATTTACTGCACTTATACCTCTGTTGAGGTACTCAACAACATTTGACTGTGTGTTGTTTACTTTCACAGCGTTTGCGTAAGGTATCACGGAAAGACTATTCATAGCCGTAGCCGATAGTACGCCAGAAAGTAATGCCGACAAAATTTTTTTCTTTCTGTGCATAAAAAAATCATTCCTCCTGTAAAAATTACTTAAAAATTTATCCACAAACTCCTCAAAT
>CAMWUB010000132.1 GCA_947177345.1 uncultured Ruminococcus sp.
GACTATAACTTCCGCTTTCTGAAGATTCAATTTTGCTATTGCCTGCTCCCTCATCTTGTATTTCAGAATTTTTCCGGCGGCGTTCATTGGAAAACTTTCCACAAATTCAACGTACTTAGGACATTTATGTACAGCCATACGCTTCCGGCAGAACTTCTTTATTTCAATAGGAGTTGCTGTTTCGCCCTCTTTGAGAACGATACAAGCCATTACTTCCTCGCCGTAATTTTCTGACGGTACACCGATTACCTGAACGTCTTTGACTTTCGGGTAGGTATAAAGAAAGTCTTCAATTTCCTTAGGATAGATATTTTCACCGCCACGGATAATCATATCTTTTATACGTCCGGTAATCTTGTAATATCCGTCAACGGAACGACGGCGTGCAAGGTCTCCGGTATGTAACCACCCTTGCGAATCTATTGCAGTGGAAGTGGCTTCCGGCATTTTATAATAACCTTTCATGATATTATATCCTCTTGCGACAAATTCGCCGTCTGTATCGTCAGGGAGTTCTTCATTGGTTTCAGGGTCAACAATACGGCATTCAACGCCGAATATATTTCCGCCAACTGTATTAACACGCTGTTCTATGGTATCGGTGGTCTTGCTCATGGTGACAGCCGGTGATGCCTCTGTCTGACCATATGTAATACAGATTTCTTTCATGTTCATTTTTTCTATGACTTCTTCCATAGTCTTTATCGGACATGGTGAACCTGCCATTATTCCGGTACGCATATGTGAAAAATCAGTCTTCCTGAAGTCCGGATGTCCGAGCAGAGATATGAACATAGTGGGAACACCATGCAGACAGGTTATTTTTTCCTTGCTTATACAGGCGAGGCTCTTACGTGGTGAAAATCTCGTTATCGGTGACATGGTTGCTCCGTGTGTAACCGCTGATGTCATAGCAAGTACCATTCCGAAACAGTGGAACATCGGAACTTGTATCATCATTCTGTCTGCTGTTGATAAGTCCATGCAGTCGCCGATAGCCTTTCCGTTATTAACGACGTTATAATGTGTAAGCATTACGCCTTTAGGGAATCCGGTAGTACCGGAAGTATACTGCATATTACATACATCATGAACGTCAATAGTACGGCGTATTTTTTCAACTTCACTATACGGAACGTGCTTTGAAAGTTCAATAGCCTGCTCCCATGTGAAACAGCCGTTATTTTCGGAACTTATTGTAATTACGTTTTTAAGAAACGGTAATCTTTCAGAATGTAATTCACCTGCTTTACAGGTTTCGAGTTCCGGACAGATTTCTTTTATTATATCAATGTATTTTATATCTTTTATACCGTCAATCATTACGAGTGTACTTGTATCAGACTGCTTCAGAAGATATTCCGCTTCATGTATTCTATACTCGCTGTTCATTGTTACAAGTACAGCTCCTATCTTTGTGACAGCCCAGAAAGTAATATACCATTCCGGAACGTTTGTAGCCCATATAGCAACGTGGTCGCCCTTATTGACACCCATGGCAAGCAATGCACGTGCGAATGTGTCCACGTCGTCACGAAATTCCGGATAAGTTCTTGTATAGTCGAGTTCTGTATATCTGAATGCATACTGATTAGGGAACTCCTCGCATATACGGTCAAGGACATCAGGAAATGTATAATTTATAATACGCTCCTTAGGCCATGGATATTTACCCGTATTCTGCATATTGTCCTGAAGTGAATGTTTGTGTCTTGTCTGATAGGGTTTCATGAACTCTGCAAAATGCGGAAGTACTATACCGCCGTTGAAAAGCTGTGGAAACCATTGTCTGACCCATTCAAGTGAAACATACCCGATATAGTTTATTGATTCAAGCAATGAAAGCATTTCCTTTATAGGAATATCACCGTTGCCAATCATGCGGTATTCATGTTTACTGTCAGGTGTAATGATGCTGTCCTTTACCTGAACGAACTTTATATATTCGCCGAGGTTTGCGACTGTAGTTTCAGGAGATTCACCGGCGAATCTGTACGGGTGATGCATATCCCATAACACCGCAACCTTACGGCTTTTCACCCTGTCCATGACCCTCGCAAGACGTGCAGTATCGCTATATACTCCGTTTGTCTCGACAAGAAGAGTTATATTATATTTTTTCGCTACCGGAATGAGTTTTATCAGGGAATCAACAATAACGTCATCATCTATATCTTCTTCCGGACGGATATTATTATCTGCAAGTACCCTGACGTATGGTGTGTTGAGTTTCTGAGCGAGTTCGGCATAGGCGGTTATTTCAGCCTCTGCACTGCTGAAATTTTCCGGCTGTTTAAGACATATACCGGTTGAAAGACAAGGAATTTCAAGATTAAGTTCATTGAGTTTTTGTATAATGTATGGGAGTTTCTGCCCTCTGAACGGTCTTGACTTAATTGAAAAAATATCGTCGTCAAGCATACGTACTTCGATACCGTTGAAGTTAAGGTCTTTAGCTATTGAATATATATCAGACCATGACCATTCCGGACAGGCAAGAGTGGAAAAGCTGATTTTCAAATACATCATTCCTTTATATTTATTATATAAAAAAATT
The DNA here is from genome assembly GCA_947177345.1 of uncultured Ruminococcus sp. Taxonomy (GTDB): domain Bacteria; phylum Bacillota; class Clostridia; order Oscillospirales; family Ruminococcaceae; genus Ruminococcus. Next base: position 2,558 of record CAMWUB010000132.1, read on the forward strand.
ATAGCATGAAACTGAAAGAATGTCAACCGGCTGTCAGATTTTTATTTCAATCGTTTTCCATAGTCTGCCGTAATATGAAAATCTTTTCTGAATAACTTCCTTTTCAACCTGTTCAATGGCAAGATTTATTATCTTTTCAAAGTTCTCAACGGTTCTGCACGAATACACCGCCACCGGTAACTGCCAGTTATTATCCCATATTATGTATACAATAAAAGTCCCGCAATAGAAACCGGCATCAAGTATAAGCTTTTCAGGATATTCAACCTGTAACATATCTTCGTCAATTTCCGTTTCTGAGTAGGTGACGTTTCCGGAAAAACTGAATTTTTTCCAGAAATCATTATTTAAACTGTCCTGCATAGTTTTCCTTTCATATTTCGATTATGTACTTTTCAAAAGCATTTACTACTGTTGTTGTACCAACTTTCTGAATACGTGTAAAATTTCCATAATTTTGGTGTACGTGACCATGTACGAAAAATTCCGGCTGATATTTTTCTATAAGATTATTGAAACATTCAAAACCTCTGTGTGCATAATCGTACATATCATTCAGATTTCTTGCCGGTGAATGAGTTAAAAGAATATCAAAACCCTTATTTTTCAACAGACTGAAACGGCGTTTTCTGATACGGTGTTTCATTTCCTTTTCAGTAAACTGAAAATGTCCGTTTCCGTAACGCATTGAACCTCCTAAGCCGAAAATCCTTAATCCGTTATAATTAATAATTTTGTCGTCAATACAGATACAGCCTTCCGGAGATTTTTTTAAATAACTGTCGTCATGATTTCCGTGAACATACAGAACATCTACATTAACCATAGTAGCAAGAAATGTAAGATATTCGGCGTTAAGGTCACCGCACGAAAGTATTAAATCTATACCGTCGGTTTTGGATTTATCCCAGTAATCCCATAGTGAACGGCTTTCCTCATCGGCAATGACAAGTATTTTCATATAATATATTTAACTATATCTTCCGGAGTTTCAGCTATAAAGTCCGCACCTGCTCCGGTGAGTTCTTCTACACCTCGGAAGCCCCATACGCAACCGATTGAACGTATACCGGCATTTTTGGCAGTCTGAATATCTACATTACTATCACCAATCATGAAAATATTTTCCTCGTCCGGATATTCTGAAATAATTTCCGTTATAATTGCAGTATCGGGTTTTTTAGGACGTTCCGCACAGCCTCCAAGTACTTTCACGAATTTATATTCCGGAAGTAATTTATCTATAATCTGCCGTGCGAAATGCTGTGGCTTATTAGTAGCAACCGCAAGAATGACATCATTTTCCGTAAGTATATCAAGGCAGTTTTTTATACCGTCGTAAAGTTTTGTCTTGTCAAGGAAATGTTTTCCGTAATATTCGTTGAAGATTTCAAGTAATTTTTCGGTATCATCTTTTCTGTTATCCGGTAACGCTCTGTAACATAATTTCTGTACACCGTTACCGACAAATTTTCTGTAACTCTCATACGGATGCACCGGATAGCCGAGTTTTTTAAGTCCGTAATTTGTAGCGTCGGCGAGGTCGTAAAGAGTATCGGCAAGTGTACCATCGAGGTCAAAAATTGCTATCATTTCAAATCCTCCTTACAGTATACACATACAGTCGCCGAAACTGAAAAATCTGTATCTCTCGTCAACTGCGATTTTATAGGCGTTCATAGTATTTTCATAGCCCATGAATGCAGATACTAACATTATCAGAGTACTTTCCGGCAGGTGAAAATTAGTTATAAGACCGTCTATACACTTAAACTCATACGACGGATAAATAAATATATCCGTATAACCCTCATGTTCGGAAATTTCATTGTAGAAAGTCGCTACGCTTTCGAGAGTTCGGCAAGCCGTCGTGCCTACTGCTATGACACGTCCGCCGTTTTGTTTGGTTTCGTTGATTAAATCGGCTGTTTCCTGTGGCAAGTAATAATGTTCGCTATGCATTTTGTGATTTAATACATTATCTTCCTTTACCAGTCTGAACGTCCCTAAGCCGACGTGCAATGTCACAAAGGCTGTCCTGATTCCTTGTGCGTGGAGTTCGTCTATCATCTCCGGTGTGAAATGTAATCCGGCTGTGGGTGCGGCTGCTGAACCAAGTTCACGAGAATATACTGTCTGATAACGTTCTTTATTTTCGAGTTTTTCCGTAATATACGGCGGTAACGGCATCTGACCGACATCTTCGAGGGCTGTGAAAAAATTTCCCTCACACTCAAATTTAACGATTCTGTTTCCGTCGTCCTTAGCTTCGACGACTTCTGCAATAAGTCTTCCGTCACCGAATGAAAATTTAACTCCTACTTTGGCTTTTTTAGCTGGTCGGCAGATTATTTCCCATAATTTATCGCCTTTCTGCTCCAGTAAAAGAAATTCTATAAATGTATGATTTTCTATCTTCTCACCATAAAGCCTCGCCGGAATAACTCTCGAATCGTTCATTACAAGCAAATCACCACTTTTAAGATGTCTGCATAAATTATAGAAATGGTCGTGTTCAACAGCACCTGTCTGACGGTTTACGCACATCATACGGGAAGAGTTCCGAGGTTCTACCGGTGTCTGTGCTATGAGTTCTTCCGGCAAATCGTAATAAAAATCGGATTTTAAAAGTTCCATAATATCTCCTTTATATCTTTATTTCTTCATTCAGCAGTTTCGGGAGCAGGGCATCACGCAGGGCGGAAAGTTTTTTATTTTCAGAAACATTTTTATCTATTTCATTAAATAAACTTTTTAAAATAGTATAAAAATTTTCTAATACTTCTTCTGACGGAATTTGAATGGGCATATTTTTAAAATCAGTTTTATTAAATTTTGGCTGAACAGAACCATTTTTTATTCCCTGAATATAATTCTGACCTTGCCTATATT
>CAMWUB010000133.1 GCA_947177345.1 uncultured Ruminococcus sp.
CAATTAAATTCGTCATTTTGCACAAACAGAATTTACACACTGTATAATATATTTTGTCTTATCCGGTTTTTTATAAAAAAACGGACAGCTCTTTTAAAACTGTCCGGAATATATTTGATTAATCAGCCTTTTAATTCAACACGTCTTATTTTACCGCTTATAGTTTTCGGGAGTTCGTCTCTGAACTCAACTATACGAGGGTATTTATAAGGTGCTGTATGTTTTTTTACATAGTTCTGAATTTCCTTTTTAAGTTCGTCAGTTCCGACAGTACCCTTTGTAAGTACGATAGATGCCTTGACAACCTGTCCACGAACTGGGTCGGGTGCGGCACTTACGCCGACTTCAACGACATACGGAAGTTCCATGATAACACTTTCAATTTCAAAAGGTCCTATTCTGTAGCCGGAAGATTTTATAACATCATCGACACGTCCTACATACCAGAAATAACCGTCTTCGTCACGCCAAGCGGTATCGCCTGTATGATACATACCGTCGTACCATACTTCTTTAGTTTTTTCAGCGTCACGGTAGTATTCCATGAACAGACCGCAAGGTGCTTTTTCGCCGACTTTTATTACAATTTCGCCGGTTTCGCCTGTCTTGACACTGTTTCCGTCAGGGTCAACAATATCAATATCATAAAGGACACTCGGTTTACCCATTGAACCAGGTTTAGCGGTCATTCCGACGAAGTTTCCGATTACAAGAGTTGTTTCAGTCTGTCCGAAGCCCTCCATAAGTTTTATACCGGTAGCCTTTAAGAACTGGTTATAAACTTCCGGATTAAGAGCCTCACCGGCAACTGTAGCGTATTTTACAGAAGACAGGTCAAATTTTGAAAGGTCTTCCTTTATGAAGAAACGGTACATTGTAGGCGGTGCACAGAAAGTAGTTATATTGTACTTCTTGAAAAGCGGAAGTATTTTATTTGCGTCAAATCGGTTGAAATCGTAAACAAATATACAGGTTTCGCTCATCCACTGACCGTATAACTTACCCCATAAAGCCTTACCCCAGCCGGTATCGGAAATTGTAAGATGTATGCCGTTAGGGTCAACGTTATGCCAGTAACGTGCAGTAATAAAATGTCCGAGTGCGTACTTATGACTATGCATAGCGATTTTTGGATAGCCAGTAGTACCTGAAGTAAAGAACATAAGCATAGGTTCGCTACCACAGGAAAGTAATTCAGGGTCTGTAGGACGTTCAAAGACATCACTGAAAGAACACATTTCCTTGTCGAAAGAAGCCCAGCCGTCACGGTCACCATTAGCGACTATTTTCAATATATCCATGCCACACTCTTCAATAGCGAGTTCCGCCTGATATGTTGCATCATTTTCAGCGGTACATACTATAGCTTTTACGTCGGCAGCCTTGAAACGATACGTGAAATCATGCTGTACAAGCTGGTGTGTCGCCGGAATTACAATAGCTCCGATTTTATGGAGTGCTATTATAGAAAACCAGAACTGATAATGTCTTTTCAGTACCAACATTACAGTATCGCCTTTCTTTATGCCTTTCGACAGAAAATAATTAGCGGTCATATTGGAATACTTCTTGATTTCTGCAAATGTGAATCTTTTTTCTTCCATATCGTCGGAAACATATATCAACGCTGTTTTGTCTGGAGTTTTTTCAGCGAGTTTATCGACAATATCGAAACCAAAATTGAAAGTTTCCTCATTAGTGAAAGTTATCTTACTTAAAGCACCGTTTTCATCTGTTTCAGTCTGTACGAACTTATCAATAACAGGATTTTCAACATTTGCGAGGTCAAAATTAGTAACACCGGGAAGTATAACAGGGTCAAGATTCTGCAACGCACTGTGTGGCTGATTTACTCCCAACACAACCGCATAGAATTTACAGTCTTTACCACCTATTGCCCACTCGTCGTGAGGCTCACCGCTGTCATAGTAAATGGAATCGCCCTCATTTAAAATTTCTTCATTATCGCCTATTCTTACTTTAAGCTGACCGCTTACTACAATATCGAGTTCCTGACCCTCATGTGTATGTGGGTGTGGTACTCTGTAATGTTCGTCAACGTATGGGATAGTAACAAGAAACGGTTCGCCGATTTTGTTTCTGAAATTAGGGGCAAGTCGCATATACGAAAGACCTTTACGGCGAATAATAGGCAGACCGCCCCCCTTACGTGTTATATCGTAGCTGTAAATTTTCGGACTTTCACCTTCCATAAGGTCAGTGATTTCAACGCCTGTAGCGTTAGCGAATTTATAGATAAATGTAAAACTGAAATCTTTAGCACCGCCCTCATAGGCGAGGTACTCATATACGGAAACACCTGTTTTTTCAGCCATTTCCTCAGAAGTCAGACCTACTGACTCACGAACGGCTTTAATTCGTTGTGCTACCTCTCTTATCTTAAATTCGGGATTGATTGAATTGCTCACAGTTAGCCTGCTCCTTTCTTTTGAAATAATTAAATTAATCCTGTACCGGATAGTCGGCACTTATCAAATTATAACATTAATGTTTTTATTTGTCAATAGATTATGGTTATTTTTTTACAGGCTGACTGTGAAATTTTTTTATAATTAAATAAGTTTTATCTTATAGCATTTCAACCAGTGGTCAAGCTGTAAGAAAAACGCTATAGTCTGTGGGAGATTCATTAACTGACCGTACCATTGTACATGGTCTTCATGACGGATAAGTTTTTCGAGTTCCTCACGCTTGACGAGTTCAAATAATATGTTATCCTTTTCTTCGAGAACGGCTTTTAATTTTTCGGTTACAGCGGAAAGAAACGCCGGATTATGTGTTTTCGGATACGGGGATTTCTTCCGCCACAAGACTTTATCCGGTAACCAATCTTTCATAGCCTCACGGAGCAGACCTTTTTCACGTCCTTGATAGTCTTTGTACTCCCACGGAACATTATACAGATATTCGGCTATTCTGTAATCACAGAACGGCACACGGACTTCCAGACCGCTGTACATACTCATTCTGTCCTTTCTGTCGAGTAACGTCTGCATGAACCAGTCAAAATTTAACTGCGTCATTTCACGCATACGGTATTCAAGCGGAATGTCTGACGGTAATTTCATAGCGTAATCTGCTGTATTACGGTAGGCACTATAGACATATTCCTCGGCGTTTATTTTTTCTGCATAATATTCACTCAGAAAATTTTTTCTGTATGCGGTACTCTGTGCCCACGGAAAACCGTCCGTCATGCGTATATCCTTATCCCTGTACCACGGATAACCTCCGAAAATTTCGTCAGCACACTCACCCGACAATGCAACAGTACCATATTTTTTTATCTCCCGACAGAATATAAGCAGTGAAGCATCAACATCAGCCATACCCGGAAGTCCTCTCGCTTCCGTGGCATCGTACAAGGCGTTTACCAGCTCCGGAGTATCGACGACTGTCCAGTGATGATTAGTACCGAGGTAATCCACCATACACTGAATGTATTCAGGGTCACTGTTTGGTTGAAAATGGCTTTTCTGAAAATACTTGTCATTGTCACGGTAATCAATGGAAAATGTATCGAGAACTTTACCGTGTTTTTTCATTTCCGTACTTGCAACCGAAGATATGAGACTTGAATCAAGCCCACCTGACAGAAAAGTACATACCGGAACATCCGAAACAAGTTGTCGGCGTATCGAATCGAGAACGAGTTCCCTGACGTGTTCTGTAGTCTGTTCAAACGTTTCATGGAGTTCAAAGGCTTTAAGTCTCCAGTACTGGTTCAGTTTAAGACCGTCTGCGGTATAGTATCCGCACCAACCGGCTCTTAATTCCCTGATACCTTTTATCACACCACATGATGCAGTTCTCCCAGGGGACATAAGAATAAGTTCCGCTACACCCTGCGAATCTATTTCATGAGGTACGTCGGGGTGTTGCAGAAGAGCAGGTATTTCCGAAGCAAAAATAAATTTATTGTCGTTCATGTAGTAGAAAAACGGCTTTACGCCTATTCTGTCACGGGCGAGGAAAAGCCTGTGTCTGTTTTCGTCGTATACCGCAAATGCGTATATACCGTTGAATTTATCGAGACACTCTTCACCCCATTTTATGAAACTTTTCAACACTACTTCCGTATCGGAATGTGTATCAAATTCAAAGTCTTTTTCGAGTTCCTTACGGATTTCTGCGGTGTTATAGAGTTCACCGTTATATACTATGGTATATTTTCCGAATGACATAGGCTGTCTGCCGTTCTGAACGTCTATAACGGCAAGTCTCGTATGAATAAGGGCGGATTCTTTAGTAAGTACAATGCCCCTCTGGTCAGGACCTCTGCGGAGAAGTGCGTGTTGCATATTCTCGTAGATTTTCATATCTTCACGCATATCTTCCTTAAAGCTGATAGCTCCGGCGATTCCGCACATAAAAAAACAACCTCCTTTAGTGGTTTGTATATTATATGCGGTACGCCGTCGGTATGATACTATTTTATTTTCTTTAATTCCGCCAATGCAACATAATGTTTGATTTCAAAATTTTCAGGTGTGATTTCCGACAGTAATTTCATATGCTCAGATTCCCATTCAGAAACTTCACTTTCTGTAAGAGATGCACCGATACCCCGACATGATTTCATTCTGCCATGCCAGCTTTCACGAGTAAATGGTACGTTCAGACAATATTCTTCATGATAAGCAAGCCGGAATTTTTCATTATAGCAATCCGGTATGAATACAGGGTGAATTGTTTCACCTGCTCCGCTCCATGTAGGATTGTATTTAAGTACAAGTTTTTCACTTGCTCCGGCGATTATGTCCTCATACGGCAACCACGCCATATATAATATCAAAATACTTCCATCAGGTTTAAGAATCTTATAAAGTTCCGGAATGATTTTTTTATGGTCAAAATACCAGAAACACTGACACGCTGTAATAACATTAAACGAATCACAAGGGAATTTTATATCTTCAACTGCCTGTGCGTAATATTTAATATCCATGTTTTCCGAAAGTATTTCCGCTTGTTTTATCTGATTTTCAGAAATATCTATACCAGTCCATTCAGCACCATAGCGATACATATTCCTCGGAAGTACACCCGTTCCCGTACCTAAATCAAGTACTTTCTGACCTTTTATACATAGATTTCTTTCAAGTATACTGTCATAAAATTTCTGTGGGTAAATATCACGGAATTTAGCGTAATCTTCGGAAGTTCTCCCGAAATCGAAAGATTTTCCGCCATCTATATTTTTATCTTTAATATACATTTTCCTGCTCCTTATATAAATTTAACATACCAAATCCGAAAAAGCAGTTTCCGGTTACGAAAACTGCTTTATTTTTCAGAACTTAATACTTTTCTGTCCGCTGAACAGAATATTTATAATATCCATAATAAATTCAGGACTTTCAATACAATCATTGTCTAT
>CAMWUB010000134.1 GCA_947177345.1 uncultured Ruminococcus sp.
CCTCTTATACAGATTATACTGTTTTCTGCCGGATTTGTCAATAAAAAAAGCACCTCCGGATTACCGGAAGTGCCGTTATATTATCTTGCAAGTGCAAAGTAAAGAAGTACCAACGCACCTAAAATAATTCTGTACCAGCCGAATACTTTGAAGTCGTGTTTTTTAATATAATCCATAAGGAACGATATAACGAATATCGAGACAACAAACGCTATAATCATACCGGTTGCGAGGATAACACCCTGTTGTGTTGTGAATCCGCCGTCGTATTTCACGAGTTTCAGCAGACTTGCTCCGAACATTACCGGCACAGCAAGATAGAACGTAAATTCAGCGGCAACTGTTCTTGAAATGCCTATCAGTAAAGCACCTACTATAGTAGCTCCTGAGCGTGACGTTCCGGGAAATATAGCCGCTATTAACTGAAATGCTCCTATAATGAGAGCCATTTTGTAGGTGAGTTCGTCAATAGAGTTTACTTTTGACTTCCGGTTTTTATTCCAGTTCTCGACTACTATGAACGCCACACCGAAGACTATCAGAGCGATTGCAACCGTCCACGGATTATAGAATAATTCATTGAAAACGTCGTCATATAGCAGACCAATTACCGCCGCCGGTACACACGCAACGAGTACTTTAAACCACATCTGAAAAATATCTGTTTTTATGTATGCTCCGAAGCCCTCGCTGTTGAGTGGGTGCGGATTGTCTTTTTTACCGAACGGAAAAAGTTTTTTCCAGAAAATAATTACGACTGCAATAATCGCACCGAGTTGTACCACAACGTCAAACATTTCCTTGAAATCGTCTGGTTCGTTGAGTTTCAGAAATTCGTCGACAAGTATAAGATGTCCGGTACTGCTTACCGGTAGCCATTCGGTTATACCCTCGACTATACCGAGTATCACGGCTTTAAAAATTTCGATAAAATCCATTATAAAAAAATTCCTTTCGTTTTGATTATTAAATTATAGCACATTATAATATATATGTCAACCGGACAGATTTAAGAATTTTATACCGTACTACTTGTAAAATTCCGTGAGATATGCTATTATATTATTGTATCTTGATACAAGGAGGAAAATTTTTGAAAAGACTTTTAATACTCTTAGGAAAAATAATAGTAAAAGTTCTGAATCTTATGGGACGTAATGCCGGAAATCTCCCGGGGATAATACTATGGCATTTGTCCGGACAGAAATGCTGTTCTATGTTTAAGGTGGACTGTCCTATAATAGCCGTTACCGGTACTAACGGAAAAACTTCCGTTACAAACTGTATAGCACAGCTTTTCGAGAAGAGCGGTAAGAAAATAATTATAAACCGTGAGGGAAATAATCTTGATACTGGAATATGTTCAATGCTTCTTAAATACTGCGATATGTCCGGACGTGTAAAGGCGGATTATCTTATACTCGAAACAGACGAATCACACGTACCTGTTGTATACTCACAAATGAAACTTGAAACGCTTGTGGTACTGAATTTCTTCCGTGACCAGTTAGACAGGAACGGCGAAATGGAAACTCTGATACAAAAGATAAACGGTTTTTGCAAAACTTTTAACGGAAACCTGCTCCTGAACGGTGATGACCCTAACACTGCACGTTTAGGACGTGCCAATCCGAAAAACAATAAAGTTAAATATTTCCATGCTGACCCTTATAAATTCGCTACAGAAAAGATATTCGAGGCTTCAGAGGGTAGATTCTGTCCGTTCTGTTCTGAACCTCTCGAATATGAATATTACCAGTATTCGCATATCGGAAAGTTTATCTGTAAAAAATGTAAATTCGGCGATTATAAGCCATATATCACTGCAAGTAATATTGACCTCGAAAAACCTGTATTCACTGCGGACGGTCACAAGTATTCTCCGAAACTTAACAGTATATATAACGTCTATAATATGACAGCCGTCGCCGGAGTTGCGAAACTATATAATATAAAGCCTAAAATTACGGATAACGTCATATCGAAGTATACAGTAAATAACGGACGTATGGAAACGTTCATGTTAGGCGACAGGGTAGCTACATTGAACCTCGCAAAAAATCCGGTAGGTGCTAATATGACCCTCCGTGTTATGAACGAAATGAACGGCGATAAGGAATTACTTTTTGTACTCAATGACAACGTCGCCGATGGTCTTGACGTTTCGTGGATATGGGATATAAATTTCAGTATCTTTGAACGTGTCACAAGGGTAGTGACTTCCGGTACACGTGCCTATGATATAGCCGTTAGAATAAAATGCTCCGGATATAATCCAGATAATATAACGGTTTGTCCGGATTTGGACGAAGCCGTAAAAGAACTCGCAAGGACTGAGGGCAGAAAATTTGTAATCGCTAACTATACGGCGGTACAGCCTACACGTCAGGCACTGAAACGTTATTCAGAAAGAGGTGAAAACAATGAATAAAATAAAGATTCTGCATATGTACGCCGATATGTTAGACCTCTATGGCGACAGCGGTAACATGGAAATTCTTAAATATAGGTGTACGAAACGTAACATAGAGTGTATCATTGACAAGTATTCCGTCGGGGACGATATGCCTTATTTTCCGGAGTACGATTTAATATATATCGGTGGCGGTGCAGATTTGGAACAGCAACATATTTCCGCCGACTTGCTGAAATGTGGTCAGGGTATCAGAAAAGCCTATAAATCCGGAAGTTTTCTGTTTCTTATATGCGGTGGGTATCAGCTTATGGGGAAATATTATCGAGATGCCGACGGTAACGAGATAAAAGGAGCAGGTCTATTTGATTATTTCACTGTTGCACCATCAAGCAGAAAAAAGCGTTGTATAGGAAATATAGTTATTCAGACAGAAATAACCGGCAAACCTGTAAAAGTAGTAGGATTTGAGAATCACGGCGGACAAACTCAGGGTGTTGAAACTCCGTTAGGTTCTGTACTTTACGGCAACGGAAACTGTTCAAAAAGCGGACACGAGGGTTATTTTGAAAAAAACGTTATAGCGACGTATCTTCACGGACCTATGTTGGCAAAGAATCCGGAAATTTCCGAATATATGATTTCCTACTGTATAAATCGAAAATCTGAAAAACCGGTCAGACTTGCAAAATTAAATGACACTCTGGAAAAAGACTGCCGACAGGTCATGATAGACAGACTGTTAAATAAATAAGGGACTTTTTACAGTCCCTTTTATGTATCAGTGTTTGATTTTCTTTTCGACACCGTAAACTATCGGAGTAAGTATCGAAGCGATAACAATTATAATCCAGCTGTTACCCCAGTCGAAAGTGATAAAGCTGTATGCAAGAAATCCGGCAATGACCACAAGCCAGTAATAACCGGTAATAGATCCCATACCTGTGTGATTACGTTCTTTTCTTTCACGAGTAAATCTGTCTTCTTCGAGGAGCTTGGAGAAACCTTTTTTAGTCGAGTTAGTACGGACAATCAGGAATACACCACCGGCAACCATTAAGAACAGCGAATTTGCTCCGAGACTTGCTAAAAATTCGTTGTCAGTGAAAATTGTGTCAAGAATAGTTGAAGGAATTACTGAGAGTATGCACATTGCAACGCCTATAATTAAATCTCTTGTATGTGAAATTGAAAATTTTGACTGCTTTTCCCTTAACATACCCTCAACGCCGTATGCGGTATCAATGCCCTCTTTTATAAGGTAGCTGAACGGTTTTTTGTCTGCACTGGCTGAAATAAAAAGACCTGTTGCTATGGCAATCATAAGAAACATAATAGTTGTACCGACAATATCAATCATGTTGTTAAAGAATGCACTGTCGAGAATAGACATAGGAACAACCGACAGTATACAGAGTGCCACACCTAAGGCGGTCTTAAAGGCGGAGCGTTCATTGATAGAAAGGAATCTGTTAGCATCTTCCATAGACACCAGCCGTAACGGTTTACTGTCTGCGGTAGGTGCGGAGACATCCGGAACTTCCGGAGCAGGTTTTTCAAAGTCGTCTTTTAATAAGTAGTCTGTGGACACACCGAAGATTTCCGACATCTTAAGAATCTTGTTGAGGTCAGGTATGGACTGTGCACCCTCCCACTTTGAAACGGACTGTCGGCTTACGCCCATCTGTTCAGCGAGTTCGTCTTGTGACAGACCCGCTTTTTTTCTTAGGTCAATAATCTTGTCTGCGAGTATCATATAAAATACCTCCTGTAAAAAATTTTCTGTAATTATTCTATCATAAAGCGGACTATAATGCAATCAACCGGACTTGTCAATTTGTCAACCGGTAGTTGCTTTTTGCGATATTCCGGTAAAACAGCGGTTGCGATACAAGTTTTGTCATTAAATGCGGACTTCCCCCATAGAATGTAATATATCAGAGCAGGGGGAAAGTTATGTTAATAAAGAACAGGTTAATAAGAGATACAATATTGCTTACATTAATGCAGTTGTTTCTTGATACGGCATCACTACTGCTGAACGTCTTCATAACGAAGCAGTTAGGAGCGGAAGCAATCGGAATACTTACCCTTATGGGTTCGTTTTTAGGACTTGCCGGTATTTTGTCCAATGGTAACGCGTTTTTGTGTACCAGCAGACTGGTATCAGAAGAAATGGGTAAAACCAATTCAAATCCTGATAAGATTCTGACACACGGTATAAAACTATGTCTCATGCTTAGCGTAAGCGTATCGGTTATACTGTTTGTTTTCGCTGAACCTTTAAGTAATAAATTTTTCAGCGGTGCGAAAATGGAGACCGCTATAAAATTCATGCCGTTAGCGTTGATTTCCGGAGCTGTTTCAGCGTGTTTCAAAGGTTACTTCAACGCAAGCCGGAAAGCTTCTGTATCAGCGGTAGGGGATATTATCGAATTTATTATAAAATCACTGGTCATAATAGTAATGACGTTATCGGCAACAAATCCGGACGAAAATTCAGTATGTCGTATAATGATTGCCGGAATAATAGCCGGTAATGTATTTTCGCTGTTTTATTGTCTGATAGTCTTTGCGAGGAATCACACAAAATGTACCGGAAAGTGTTCCCTGAATTTCAGAAAATATATATCTTATGCGTTTCCGATAATGGCTGGAAGTATTCTGACATCTGCACTAAGCAGTACGAATGATGCATTAATACCTATGTGTCTCAGACAGAGTGGCGATTCAGTAAACGAGGCTCTGAGCAGGTTCGGAATATTCGAGGCTATAGTTATTCCGACGTTATTTTTTCCGTCGGTGGTATTGTGTTCTATGTCGGGAATAATAGTAAGCGAATCGGCGAGGGCTTCGGCTTCCGGAAACATGGAGAGAATCCGGAGTTTAACGGAACGTCTGACAAGGTATACTATTATATTTGCGGTATTTGCCTCGGCTGTACT
>CAMWUB010000135.1 GCA_947177345.1 uncultured Ruminococcus sp.
CAATATATATATCGCTACTGAAATAACAGTCGATGACCTTACAAAAACGTCACGTCAGCTGAAACTTTCAATGGGAAGTATGATGAATATTTTCCTTGTTTTCGGAATAGTCATGTTTATGCTGATTGTATATCTGCTGTCGAAACTAATTATTGAAAAAAATTCTCAGTCCATTTCAATGACTAAAATTCTCGGTTATCATAACAGCGAGATAAACAGTATCTACATTATGACGACTTCAATTGTTGTTGTACTGTCCATGTTGCTGACTATTCCGGTTGCGGATATTGTACTGAAACAGGTATTTGAATATTTCTTAAGGGAGTACTCCGGTTGGCTACCGTATTATGTTGCACCGGTGGTATTCGTAAAAATGGCAGTTATAGGTATTGTTTCATACTCTGTGATTGCATTTTTTCAGACACGAAAAGTAAAAAAAGTTTCGCTTGCCGACGCATTGAAAAACGTGGAATAAATATAAAAAAGTCTGGTATAATGCCGGACTTTTTTGTTAAATAAAAATTATTTCAGAAATTCTCTTGACAAATCGGAAAAAGTATGATATTATAAATACAAGGTTAGTAAACACTAACTTTTATTTAATACACATCAGTTAGTTTAATCTAACTTACGAAAGGATAAACTCATGTCGCATATAGAGTACGAAACATTCGGACAGGAACTCGCATTCCATACAGCCCCGACCCTGCTCGGAATTAAATGCGGTAGTCTTGTTTCACTGCCTAAAGACAGATTTGATATTCATACACATATCAGAATTTTTAACGGAAAAGCTTCCGGAAAATCTTTAAAAATCAGAAAACTTTATGATTATGAAAACCGTTCCCTGCTCCTTATTTACAACGAAAAATTAATGAAAAAACGTCTTGCAGATGATGAAGTCAGGGGGCTTTTATCATGTTTCGGATATTCAGCTGACTTCTCAGCAGACGAATATCTCCAACGCCTTGGAATACGTCTGTCAGAAAACAAAACATTTCCGCATGAAATCGGAATATTTCTGGATTATCCTGTTGAAGATGTCATAGGCTTCATGGTGAACAAGGGGACAAATTATAAGCTGTGCGGTTACTGGAAAGTCTACGGAAACGAGGAAAAAGCAAGGCGTACATTTGAAAATTATGTCAAGTGCAGAAATTTTCTGTGCAATAAATTAAATCAGGGTATTGACTTATATCAGGCTCTGAAAATCAGTTAAAAGGAGAAATGTATCATGAAAAGCGCAGTAATTTACTGGAGCGGTACAGGCAACACCGAAATGATGGCAAAAGCTATCGCCGAGGGAGCAGGTGCTGAACTGTTTTCAGTATCGGAGTTCAGCGGAAATATCGCTGATTATGACAGAATCGCATTCGGCTGTTCGGCAATGGGTGCGGAGGTTCTCGAAGAGGACGAATTTGAACCGTTTTTCACATCAATCGAGGGTTCACTTTCCGGAAAAACAATCGCTCTTTTCGGTTCTTACGGCTGGGGTGACGGTGAATGGATGCGTAACTGGGAAGAACGTGTCAAGGAAGACGGAGCTGTTCTCTTCGGCAACGAGGGACTTATTGTAAACGAAACACCTTCCGACGACGATTTAGCAAAGTGCAGAGAGTTCGGCGAAAATCTGATTAAGTAAAACACACATATTCCTTTCAATATGACCGCTGTGTAGTTTAAAGCACAGCGGTTTTGTGTATCATGAAAAAAATTTTCAAAACCTCTTGACAAATACAGCTGAACATGATATAATAACAGTGTTATATAACACTGTTACAAAGGAAGTGTACACTATGAGTGAAACAGAACAGACAACTCTGGAACGGATTCATGATGCAGCAAGACGGGAGTTTCTTGAAAAGGGATTCAGAACCGCATCACTCCGGAATATCGTTAAAACAGCGGGAGTAACAACAGGAGCATTTTATGGATATTTTTCAAGCAAGGAAGCCCTGTTTGCATCTATTGTAGAACCTCACGCTGTGGCGGTTATGGGAAAATTTATGACTACTCAGACAAATTTTGCTGAACTTCCAATAGAAGAACAACCTGAACATATGGGCAAAGAATCTTCTGAATGTTTAAACTGGCTGATTGATTATATGTACAAGAATATGGAAGATTTCAAAATTCTGATTTGCTGTAGTGAAGGAACTCCATACGAAAAATTCGTACATTCTATGGTTGAAATAGAAGTAGAATATACTTTTAAGTATGTTGAGGTGCTGAAAAGTCTTGGAAATAAAGTTCCTGTGCTTGACAGAGAACTTTGTCATATGATTGCAAGCGGTATGTTTGAGGGCATTTTTGAAGTGATACGGCATGATATGCCAAAGGAACGTGCAGTAGTTTTTGTGAAGCAGCTTCGTGAATTTTATACGGCAGGCTGGCTGAAAATAATGGGACAGTGATGTCCTTTTATTTTGAAATTCAGTTATCTAAAACTAACTTAATATCAGAAATTTTCAAGGAGGAATGAAAGTGAAAAAGAACAAAAACCTTTCAGAACTTATGAGTTATGCGGGAAAGCATAGATATCTGACTTATGCATCACTCATATTATTGGTAATCAGTGCATTTTTAGCACTATTGCCGTTTGTATTCATATTTTTTATCATCAAAGAGGTGATAGAAGTTGCTCCAAACTATTCGGAAGCGGTTGACGTTGTACGAAACGGATGGCTTGCAGTTGTATTTGCGTTGATTTCCATTGTGATTTATATCAGCGGTCTGATGTGTTCACATTTATCAGCGTTCAGAATTGCCGGAAATATGCGTAAAACATTGATGTCGCATATTGCAAAGCTGCCTCTCGGTTTTATCGGAGAAATGGGAAGCGGAAAAATCCGTCGTATTGTCAACGACAGCAGTGCAGCTACGGAAACTTACCTTGCACATCAGCTTCCGGATATGGCAGGAGCGATTGCTACTCCGATTGGTATGATTATTATGTTGTTTTTATTTGACTGGAGATTCGGACTGATTTGTCTTGTACCGGTGATTCTTGGATTTGCGTCGATGTTTAAAATGGCAGGTCCAAAAATGGCAGATGATATGAAGAATTATCAGAATGCACTTGCTGATATGAACAACGAGGCTGTCGAGTATGTGCGTGGTATTCCGGTAGTCAAGACATTTGGACAGAAAGTTCATACTTTCAAGAGGTTCAAAGGTTCAATAGACAATTATTATAAGTTCTTCATTTCCTATTGTAAAAAATGCCGTATGCCTATGCTGTTGTATACGGTTTGTATTAACAGTACTTTTGCATTTCTGATTACGCTTGCTTTGATTCTCGCTGGCGGTGAAGCGGTAGCACAGTCGGTATTGCTCAGTTTCATTTTCTATGTGATTTTTACACCTGTTATAGCAACATCTATGTCAAAGGTTTTGTATATGAGTGAAAATGGAATGGTTGTTGCCGACGCTCTTGAACGTGTACATTCTATCCTTGATATGAAACCTCTGCCTGATGCAGTGAAGAATGAGAAAACGATAGATAATTCCGTGGAATTTAAAAATGTTTCATTCCGTTATAGCGGAGCAGAAACATATGCACTGCAAAATGTGTCGTTTAAGGTGCAGTCAGGAGAAACGATTGCCCTCATTGGTCCGTCAGGAGGTGGAAAAACGACAGTTGCAGGTTTGATTTCAAGATTCTGGGACGTTGCTACAGGTGAAATAAAAGTCGGTGGTGTGAATGTGAAAAACATAAAAAAATCAGACCTGATGGAAACAATATCTTACGTTTTTCAGGACAACAAACTTTTAAAGACTTCCATTTTTGAAAATGTGAGATTATCAAAACCGAATGCTACACGAAAACAAGTACAAGATGCTTTGCACAAAGCACAGTGTGATGATATTATCGCCAAATTACCGAATGGAATTGATACAGTCATTGGGGCAAAGGGTGTATATCTTTCTGGCGGTGAATAGCAACGAATCGCAATTGCCCGTGTTATGCTGAAAAATGCTCCTATCATTATTCTTGATGAAGCGACAGCATTTGCAGATCCTGAAAATGAGTCTCTTGTGCAGAAAGCATTTGAAGAACTGTCCAAGGATAAAACTGTAATTATGATTGCTCATCGTTTGACTACAGTCAGAAATGCAGACAGAATTATTGTGTTAAGGGACGGAAAAATTGAAGAATACGGTACACATGATGCGCTTGAGGAGAAAAACGGTCTGTATGCAAAAATGTGGAATGATTATCAGACTTCTGTTAGTTGGAAAGTCGGAGGTGCGAAATGATAAACAAAATTATGAAAAGGTTTGCACTTTCAAGAGAGGGTGCAAAGTGTCTTGTTGTGGCAATTGCTGCGTGTACTGTCGCTGATATTGCATTGATGTTTCCTGTGGGATTGTTGTACTTTTTAGTGAGTGATTTTATTGACGGTAAAGTACCAGAAAGTCACTATTTATTGTATGGACTTGGTATCGTGATTGCATTGATGATGATTTTTCTTTCGGAATTCTGGAAATACAACGCTACATATTTTTCCACATACAGAGAGTCAGGAAAGTGCAGAATACGTCTTGCAGAAAAACTCCGAAAGCTTCCGCTGTCTTTCTTCGGAAAAAAGGATATTGCAGATTTAACAAATACAATGCTGGGAGATGTATCTACAACAGAGCAGATGTTTTCTCACTATGTACCGCAGTTTTACGGCTCTATTTTCTCCACCTGCCTGATTGCAGTCAGTTTATTCTTTTATGACTGGCGGCTTGCGATTTCTGCTTTGTGGGTGCTGCCTGTGGCATTGCTGATTGTCGGTCTTTCTAAAAAGGCACAGAATTATTTCAGCCGCAAGCAGAATATAGCGCAGATTTCCGTGCAGGATGGCATACAGGAGTGCCTTGAAACAATTCGTGACCTGAAAAGCAATAACGCTGAAAAAGAATATCTGAATGGATTGTACCAAAAAATTGATACATTGGAAGAACGTCATGTCAAGAGTGAGCTTGGCATAGCTATGTTTGTCGTACCGGCTCAGATGATTATGAAGCTTGGCATTGCTACCGTTGCGCTTGTGGGCAGTTTACTGCTGATAAACGGTACTCTTAGCCTGATTACATTCTTTATGTTCCTGCTTGTTGTTTCGAGAATCTATGAACCAATGTCTTTCTCTTTGCAGAATTTAGCAGCAATGAATTCCTTGCAAATCAACATTGACCGTATGAATGAGATTGAAAACTGTAAGGAACAGGACGGCAATAAAGCATTCAATCCTGATGGATATGATATTGTTTTTGAAAATGTCGGCTTTGCTTATAACAATGATGAAACAGTTCTGCAAAACGTAGCGTTTACAGCGAAACAGGGCGAAGTAACAGCTC
>CAMWUB010000136.1 GCA_947177345.1 uncultured Ruminococcus sp.
GTCATATATCCAAATCCTGTACAAATTTTGCATTTTCTTCTATGAATTTACGGCGTAAATCTACTTTATCGCCCATAAGTACGGTGAAAATCTCGTCAGCACGTAAAGCATCTTCCATTGAGATTTTAACAATTGTACGTGTTTCCGGATTCATGGTAGTTTCCCATAACTGTTCCGGATTCATTTCACCAAGTCCCTTATATCGCTGTATATCGACTTTATACTTTCCGTTTTCTGAAAGTTCTTTGATAAACTGGTCTCTTTCCTCGTCCGAAAATGCATATCGAATCTGTTTATTTCTTTCTACCCTGAAAAGCGGAGGTTGTGCTATATAAATATTTCCGTTTTCGATTAGAGGACGCATATAACGGAAAAAGAACGTCAGTAACAATGCCCTTATATGCATACCGTCAACATCGGCATCTGCCATAATTATGACTTTTCCGTAACGTAATTTTTCAATATTGAAATCCTCACCGATACCCGTTCCGAGTGCTGAAACCACTGGTGATAACTTGTCATTACCGTAAATCTTATCAATTCTTGCCTTTTCGACGTTCAGCATTTTTCCCCACAGCGAAAGTATTGCTTGATAACGTCTGTCACGTCCCTGTTTTGCTGAACCACCGGCGGAATCACCCTCGACAATGTAAATTTCTGTATAACGGTTATCACGTTCCGAACAGTCTGCCAATTTTTCCGGCATGGCGGTTTTTCCGAATGCATTCTTGTTTCTTTCGGCTTCCCTTGCACGCCGTGCAGCCTCACGAGCTTTCAGGGCGGAAAGGCTTTTTTCAAAAATCATCTTTGCAATTTCCGGATTTTCTTCAAGGAAATTCATTAACTTTTCCTGTACGAGTTTTTCAATAAAAGGCTTTACTTCCGGATTTCCTAAGCGTACTTTTGTTTGTGATTCAAATTCACATTCAGTTAATTTTACAGAAATAATTGCAGTCAGACCCTCTCGGATATCGTCACCGCCGAGCTTTTCCTTATCTTTCAGAAGTCCCATTTTTCTGCCGTATTCGTTGACTACTTTTGTCAGTGCGTTCTTGAATCCTGTTTCATGTGAACCACCGTCTTTTGTATGGATATTATTTGCAAAAGATAAAATCAATTCATTGTAGCCGTCATTGTACTGTAAAGCGATTTCAGCGGTCATATCGCCGTAATTTCCTGAAAAATATATGACGTTTCCGGAAAGACTTTCAAGCCCCCTGACCTCGTGAATATGTTCCACAAATTGTCTTATTCCGCCCTCATAGTACATTGTTTCGGAAAAAACATTTTCATGTCGTGAGTCCGTGAAATTTATCTTTAATCCGGCGTTCAGAAATGCCTGCTCCCGAAGTCTTTTCAGAAGCGTTTCACGGTTATATACGGTAGTTTCAAATATTTCAGCATCTGCTTTAAACATTACGCTTGTGCCGGTTCTTGAAGTTTTTCCGATAATCTTTATGGGTTCGGAATACGCACCCCTCTCGAATTTCTGAAACCATATATTTTTACCGTCATATACAGTGAGTTCCAACCATTCGGACAGGGCATTTACTGCTGATGCTCCTACGCCATGAAGTCCGCCTGATACTTTATAGCCACCACCGCCGAACTTTCCGCCTGCATGGAGTACTGTATAAACTACCGTTGCCGCTGAAATTCCTTCTTTCTGATGGATTCCGGTAGGAATACCCCTGCCGTTATCCGATACACGTATTACGTCATTTTCAAGCAATTCGACGTTTATTTCAGTACAATAACCGGCTAAAGATTCGTCAATTGAGTTATCGACAATTTCATAGACAAGATGATGTAATCCGCCCTCACCGGTAGAGCCTATATACATTGCCGGACGTTTTCTTACAGCCTCCAGACCCTCTAATACTTGTATGTCATTTTCGTCGTAATTGTTGTTGTTTTGCATACTCATGAATTTACCTCCGATTTTTTCAAATTTTTATTTATTATGACCGTCTGTCATACGTTTTTTCAGGGTATATGCCGATAACTGCGAAATATAAACTTTTTCCGTACCGTTTTTCACGGTCACAATGAAACTCTTTGGCATTTCGTAAGTCGCATATATGCACGAATGATTTTTTTCAGCACGTTCAAGAAATTTCTTTGTATATTTACCTGTTGTAGTGTTTTCTATGTCGAATATCCCGACGACATCGTGAAGATTTACGGAATAGTCATTACCTATGTGAAGATACATTTTCAGCCTCCCGAATTTTATTTTTTGCGTATCAGAAAATTATACCATCTCTCAGAACGTTCTGTAATATCCTTATTTGACGTTTCGGCTTTTCAAGGTCAAACTATACTAACTACCATGTGAAAGTGTCTCAGAATGCATTACAGATGCTCTCAGAGGGTTTTGTATATCAGATTTGTTTTTTCGTGAAGTTTCTGTTTTTTTACACGCTCTGAATTATCTGAAACTATCTGAATTTTATAATATGCCTCTCAGACGAACTACAACGCCGTTTTACGAAAGAGCAGGTTTTCAAGGTCAAACTATACTAACTGCCATGTGAAAGTGTCTCAAAACGCATTACAGACGCTTTCAGAAGGTTTTTATATATCGAGTTTCATTCTCCGATAAGTTTTCCGTTATGTATTCGGAAAATTTTTCCTTTTATTTCCGGAAGTAATGCACTTTCATTGCAGGTTGTTATGAAAACCTGCATATTCCTGATAATATCAAAAATAAATTTCTGTCTGTTTTCGTCGAGTTCACCCATTACGTCATCGAGAAATATAACCGGTGAATCATCTGACTTTTCCATGAAAATTTCCGCCTGTGCGAGTTTCATGACAAGTGCGGTGCTTTTTATCTGTCCTTGTGAGGCATATTCCTTAGCCGGAAGACCGTTTATTTTTATCAGGATTTCGTCACGGTTCACACCTGTATGGGTAGTACCGGTCTTTATGTCATAACCGGAATTTTCCTGTAATTTCCTGAAATAAATACCGTAAGATTCCTGACTGACAGGCATTTCAAGGTTTTCAGCCTTATAGACGTTTGATTTGTATTCAAATTCGAGATTTTCAGTACCTCCGGAAAGAGTTCTGTATAAATTGCTACAGATACGGTTTATTTTTCTGATATATCCGTATCGCATATGGGATATATATGCACCTTCTTCAGCGGTCTGCTTATCGATAGTCGAGAGTATTTCCGGATTCGCTTTACCGTTCATGATATTTTTGAGTAATGCGTTCCGCTGATTTAGGATTCTGTTATGTCGGTTAAGATGCATAACTGCTGACGGATTCAACTGTGATGATGCCATATCTATGAAATTTCTTCTCTTTTCCGGTGAGCCTTTTATTATATCCACGTCATCGGGTGTAAATGCGATACACCGGAAAACGTCAAACAATGCTTTTGAACCTTTCTGTTTTACGCCGTTAAGTATTATATTTCTTGTATTACCGTTACTGCGTGTTATTTCAGTATGGATTCTATGTTCACGAATATTGTCGATTATATTTATATCTACGGTCATTTTGTTTCCGGAAACTGCAATGTAATCCTTTTCTTTGGAACTCCGGAAGCTCTTACAGCCTGACATAATCCATAATGCTTCAAGAAGATTCGTTTTACCTTGTGCGTTCAGTCCTGAAATAATATTATATTTCGGGTCGGGATTTATTTCTATTCCTGACAGATTTCTGAAGCCTTCGATATTGGCATAAGTGATAATCACTCTACGATTACCTCATTTTCGTTAAGAGAAACTTTGTCTCCGGAGCGTATTTTCTTACCACGCATTGTACATACTTCACCGTTAACTGTTACCTGACCGTCCTGAATGAGCATTTTGGCCTCACCGCCTGTGCCTACAAGTGATGCGTATTTCAGTAATGCTTCAAGTTTTATAAATTCAGTTTTTATTTTTATCTTTTCTGTCATGATATTGACCTTTCACGTCTTATTGACGATTTTAAGAATTTCTATAACCTGTTACGGCTATAAATAAATTATACCACAAAATTCAATAAAAATCAAGCAGAATACCGCATTTTTCATGATAATTTATGCGGTATCCGGCTTTTTTACGGAAAATAAATTAATAGTTCTTGAGGTTTACAGGCATTACGAGGAAGATAAAACTTTCACCTTCAAGCGGTAAAATCTCGATTACTTTTTTTGAACCGTTAAACAGTATGCGTATTTTGTCACCATCTGAGGCTCTTACGGCATCTGCCATGAGTTTATGATTGAATCCTATTGTTACGCTTTCGCCGGTGACATCTGCCTTTATAGAATCGCTTATCTTGCCTATTCCGGTTTTGCAGTTTATTTTTACAGAATCGTTTCCGACTTCAAAGTGAATCGGAGTTTTATTTTTTTCGTCAATAATCAGAGAACATCTTTCCAAGCCTGTGAGAAATTCACGTTTGCCTATAATTACTTCAGTTTTATGGTCAGCTGGTATGCTTAGCTTGTACTTGTGAAAAGTTCCCTCTAAAAGTCTTGATATTATAAATACATTACCGGTTTCAAAAACTATGTGTCTGTCATTTGTGTGTATGATGCAATCACTGTCATCTCGGATAAGTGAAGATAATTCAAGTAATGCCTTTTTAGGAACTACAAACTGATAGTTTCCTGTATTATTTATTATTTCGCTTCTTATAGCAAGTCTGAAACCGTCTATTGCAACCATGTTGAATTTTTCATCGGAAATATCAAACAGTTCACCAGTAAGAATCGGCTTGCTTTCGTTAACTGATGCTGCATAACTTGTCTGATTAATCATTGACTTTAAAACATAACTCTTTACTGTGAAAGTATTTGATGAATCAACTAATGGCAAATCAGGATATTCTTCAGCTGACATTGCTGAAAAACTGCATTCTGTTGAACTACAGGATATATTTATTACCTGATTATCATTGACTTCGAAGTTTATCTCATCTCCGGACATACGTTTCGTGAACTCGTTGAATAATCTTGCACTGACAACAAATTCACCTGAATCTTCTGTTACAGAACTGATAGATGTTCTGATTCCCATTTCAAGATTATATCCTGTAAGTTCCAGTTCGTTTGGTGTTACTTTGACTTTGATTCCCTCAAGTGCCGGAATCGTTGATTTTGTTGATACTGCTCTGGAGACATTACTGATTGCTTCACAGAGTTCAGATTTCTTGCAGATAAATTTCATGTGGTTAAAATCCTCCTGTTGATTTGATTTTTTAACTGAATTTTTGAAAATTCTGAGCTTCAAAAACGAAAAAATTGCAAAAATTTCAGTTCAAAAAAATTTTGGAATCGCGTCTTTAAATAATCATAAATATAATAATAGAAAAGAATTTACGCATTTTTTT
>CAMWUB010000137.1 GCA_947177345.1 uncultured Ruminococcus sp.
CCGTATGCCTCCAAATGAAAGGGGTCAATCATGTTCACGTCATTGAGGTCAGCGGTGGCTGCCTCGTATGCGATATTGACAGGGTGGCGGAGCGGTATATTCCAGATAGGAAACGTCTCGAATTTTGCATAACCTGCATTTATACCCCTTTTGTGTTCGTGATAAATCTGCGAAAGACAAGTAGCCATCTTACCACTACCAGGACCGGGAGCAGTTACCACAACAAGCCGACGTGATGTTTCTATATAATCGTTTCTGCCGTAACCTTTATCGCTTATAATCCTTTCGAGATTCGACGGATAACCCTTTATACGATAGTGATGATATACTTTCACGCCGAGTGCCTCCAGCCTGCTCTGGAAAGCGTCGGCGGTAGGCTGATTGTCGTATTGTGTGAGTACTACACTACTTACATAAAGTCCTATTTTTGTGAATACATTGAAAAGCCGTATAACGTCTAAGTCGTAAGTTATACCTAAATCGCCACGGACTTTATTTTTTTCAATGTCTCCGGCATTTATTACGATTACTATTTCCGCCTCGTCCTTTAACTGTAAGAGCATCTGTAACTTGCTGTCCGGTCTGAACCCTGGGAGAACTCTCGAAGCATGGAAATCATCAAAGAGTTTTCCGCCAAATTCAAGGTAGAGTTTGTCACCGAAGTGCGAAATGCGTTCCCTTATGTGTTCGGACTGCATACGCAAATATTTATCATTATCGAAACCGATTTTATTGACAGCCATAAAAAAATACCTCCTGAAATCAATGATAATATGAATCTATACCGAAATACTCCTCAAGAGTAAGATACGGGTCGTTCATTTCGAGTGCCTTGTTGTGAATTTTATACGACATATCCGTTCCCACATAGCGTATATGCCACGATTCGTATTTATAACCGGTTATATCCTGTTTTGACTGCGGATAACGCAGGATAAAACCGTATTCCCAACAGTGTTCCTCTAACCATATAGCTTCCGGCGTGCCTATGAAAGTATCGTCAATCTGATTCACGTCAATGGCAAGCCCCGACTGGTGTTCAGAGTGTCCGGCACGTGCGGAATAAGTATCGGCGACTTCCTGACCGTCACTGGCTACATAGTCATTGTATATAGCTTCCTGAGTTTCATAGGAACGGAATCCCGACGAAAGATATATATTAAGACCCTCATATGAAGCATCATTCTGTAGTTTATAGAACTGATTGAGACACGTCGGGTCAAGTTCCGGATAGAAGTCTGCCGGAAGACTATATGACTTGTTTGCAATCAGGACATTGTCAATATATTTTATACCGGGAATATCGTATACTACAGGCGGAGCACCATAATTATAGTCGTCAAGTGTGGGAGCGTTTGCCGGAAGTACCGCCGTTGAAGCAGGCGTACCGGCTTTTGCAGTTTCCGGTGTATAATCTATAACTGACGGAATTTCAGTATCATTGATAATTGATTCCGGAGTTATTATAATTTCTTCCGGCGACGGTTCAGTAGGAGTTTCAGCCGGTACTTCTTCAGCCGGAGTTTCCGGAGCAGGTATTTCCGGATTTTCTATACCACCCGTAGCAATATAGCCATTCTGTTCAGCCGGTGGTATATCTTCTTCAGCGGAATTTTCATTTACCATTCCCTGATTTATTGACATTTCAGCGGAACTGCCGTCTTCACCGCAAGCCTGAAATGTACACATACCGGCAAGCAACAAAGCAAGCATAATGTTTTTTTTCATATAAAATCCTTCCTTTTTTTCAGCTATAATAAAATATTATACCACTTATTCATTTTAAATTCAATAGAAAAATCCAAAATATTATAAAAAAGGACAGGCTTTCACCTGTCCTGAAAAAAATCAGCTGTAGTCAACGACATTTACCCACGCAAGCAAAATATCACGTTCCTTGTTATTTTTCTTTACTAACTGCGAAGCCGATACTATCGGACACCATGACTGTACGTATTTTTTGGCTGTACCGCTTTTCTTACAGAATAAATCAAGATATTTTTCCGCCCCCTCGATATTGCCCTTAAGACAGAATCTTAAATAAGTCCTTGCGACATCTGCGGAGGCGTTACCTTGTGTAGCGTGTGACCAGTCAAGAATATACGGCGTACCGTCCGGCTTTATGATTACGTTTGACGGCGTATAGTCACCATGACAGAGTTTGTTATGATTCGGAGTACTTGCAAGACGTGTATATAATTCATACTTTGTTGTGTCGTCAAGTTCAGTGAGACTTATTTTCCGGTTCATTTTGTCCTTTAACTGACTTAACAGCGGTGAACGCTTTGAGTGTATTTCAAGCTGAATATCTACGAAAAGATTCATATATTCGTCGTATTTTGCCGGATTGGAGGCTATCAAATCAGCTATATTATCGCCCTCGATATACTCCATGACAATAGCCCATTTACCGTCTATGCGTGTGACCTCGTAGAGTTCCGGAATATTAAGACCGGTTTCTTCTGCACGTGCGTGATTGAGTGCTTCATTAAGAACATCTGCCCTTGAATAGTCCTCACTGAACAGCTTTATAACCGTGTCGCCGTCACGATAGATTTTCTTGTTAATTCTTTCAGCGATTATATTTTCTGTATTCATATAAATTTACCTCCTTTCAGTTTCCGTAATAGGCATTCAGATACATCTGCTTTATTTCTGACATAAGCGGATAACGTGGATTTGCTCCGGTGCATTGGTCATCAAAAGCCTGCTCCGTCATATTGTCGAGAGTTTCAAGGAAAGATTTTTCTTCAATGCCGTAATCCGCTATAGTATCTTTTATGCCTGTTTTATGCCTTAACTCACGGATTGCCTTTATAAGATTATCGAGTTTTTCAGTATCGTCATTACCGCCTAATCCTAAATAATCAGCTATTTCAGCATATCGTGACAGTGTATGCGGATAGCCATACTGCGAGAACGTACCCATTTTAACCGGAGTTTCAGAAGCATTGAAACGCATTACCTCTTCAATCAACAGGGCGTTTGCTATACCGTGTGGCAAATGGTGGAACGCTCCTAATTTATGTGCCATAGAGTGACAAATTCCTAAAAATGCATTAGCAAAAGCCATACCTGCCATAGTGGCGGAATTTGCCATTTTTTCACGTGCTACCACATCTGACGGATTTTCATAGGCTATCGGGAGATATTCAAATATAATCTTCAATGCCCTGAGTGCGAGACCGTCTGTGAAATCGGTAGCCATCATTGAACCATAAGCCTCTATGGCATGAGTTACGGCATCTATACCGGAAGCAGAGGTCAGACCTTTCGGAGCAGACATATGGAAATCAACGTCAATGATAGCCATATCCGGCAGTAATTCGTAATCGGCAAGCGGATATTTTATACCGGTTTTTCCGTCAGTGATTACCGCAAATGGTGTAACTTCCGAACCTGTTCCGGCAGAAGTAGGAATCGCTACAAACGACGCTTTTTCACGCATTTTCGGGAATCTGTATATTCTTTTTCTTATATCCATGAAACGCATAGCCATATCCATGAAATCAGCTTCGGGGTGTTCGTAAAGAACCCACATAATTTTTCCTGCGTCCATAGCAGAACCGCCACCGATTGCAATAATTACATCAGGACTGAATGCCGTCATCTGTTTCGCACCGTTCACGGCACATTCAAGAGTGGGGTCAGGTTCGACATCAAAGAAAACAGCGTACTGAATGCCCATTGTTCCGAGTTTATCGGTAATGGATTTTGTATAACCGTTTTCGTAAAGGAATTTATCCGTTACTATGAAAGCACGTTTTTTTCCGGAAAGTTCGTCGAGTGCCAACGGCAGACAACCACGTTTCATATAAATTTTTTCCGGCACTCTGAACCACAACATATTTTCCCTCCTGTCCGCAACGGTCTTGATATTCAGAAGATGTTTCACACCGACGTTTTCGCTTATGGAGTTCCCACCCCACGAACCACATCCGAGTGTCAGCGACGGGGTGAGGTTGAAATTATATATATCACCTATTCCGCCCTGTGATGACGGCGTATTAATGAGAATACGCCCTGTTTTCATGCGGTTCTGAAATTCGGAAAGTTTTTCGGATTGGTTTTTAACGTCGATATATATTGAAGACGTATGACCATAACCGCCGTCCTCAATGAGTTTTTCGGCTTTGGAAAATGCGTCCTGAATGTCTTTGGCTCTGTACATAGCAAGCACCGGCGATAATTTTTCATGTGCGAATGCTTCTGAAAGTTCAGTACTTTCAACCTCACCGATAAGAATTTTAGTTCCGTCCGGTACGCTTATACCGGCAAGTTCAGCGATTTTATAGGCACTTTGTCCTACAATTTTAGCGTTAAGAGAACCGTTTATTAAAATCGTCTTGCGGACTTTATCTGTTTCTTCTGGATTCAGTATATAACAACCTCTTGCGGAAAATTCAGCCTTTACCCTTTCGTATATTGAATCAAGCACTATAACGGACTGTTCAGAAGCACATATCATACCGTTGTCGAAAGTCTTTGAATGGATTATGGAATTTACAGCAAGGACAATATCCGCTGAATCGTCGATAATAGCCGGTGTATTGCCTGCTCCGACACCTAACGCCGGTTTACCGCTTGAATAGGCGGATTTTACCATACCAGGACCACCGGTAGCAAGAATAATATCCGCCTCACGCATGACAAGGTTAGTCATTTCAAGACTCGGAACGTCTATCCATGCAATAATACCCTCCGGAGCTCCGGCTTTTACAGCGGATTCCAGTACGATTTTAGCGGCTTCAATAGTGGATTTCTTAGCACGTGGGTGCGGACTTATTATTATACCGTTACGGGTTTTAAGTGCAAGAAGTGTTTTGAAAATAGCCGTGGAAGTCGGATTTGTTGTAGGTATTACAGCGGCGATAACGCCTATCGGTTCGGCGATAGTCTTAGTGCCGTATGCGGAATTTTCCTCGATTACGCCACAGGTTTTAGCGTTCCTGTATTTATTGTAAATGTACTCGGAAGCATAATGATTCTTAATCACCTTATCTTCGACGATACCCATACCAGTTTCCTCAACGGCAAGTTTTGCAAGGGATATGCGTTCCCTGTTGACAGCCGACGAAGCAGACAGAAAAATTCTGTCAACCTGTTCCTGTGTGTACGTCGAAAAGATTTTCTGTGCGTTACGTACTCGTTGTATAGCATTTTCGAGTTTTTCAACGCTGTCAACTATTTCATAGTTTTTGTTCTCCATAGTATTCCTCCAGTACATTTTTATTATGCAGAGATTGTTATTTTTTTAACAACTGTTATAATGAATAAAAATCAACAATTTTCAGAAAAAATTATCTGCACTATGTATATT
>CAMWUB010000138.1 GCA_947177345.1 uncultured Ruminococcus sp.
ATATAGTCATCATCTATAACAGAATCGTGATAATTATTTTTATTGTCATATTCTATAAGTATTATGTTTTCTGCAGAGTTTCCGGAATCATTCATCTGATATTCCATAATTGTATTTATTGCAATTGCCCAGTCATTATTCTGTATGAATCCTTTATAGTTTTCGTCGATAACCTGAAAAACTGTGGAATTTATATCATTTTTATTGTTTTCGTTCGGAATTTCATTTATTTCCGTGCGTTCTTCGAGAAGTTCACTGGTGGTGTTATCAAAAATACAATTATCAGAATTTTCATCATTCAAAGATTTTATATTTTCCGGAAAACCAAGCGAATCATCAAAATAATCAGATACATCACCGGTTATTATTTCAGTTTTCATAGTCAATCACGTCCTTTTTTTATTTCATTATATCACTTTGCAGATATTATGTCAAATAATTCCGGATATTTTATATTAATTTAAAAATTTGCGATATTATCGCTGATTGATTCATAATCAGGATATTGACAGTTACGGAAAAATATGATATACTATACTTATATTAAATTAATGGAGGATTGACAATGAAAAAAAAATATTTAAAAAATCTTATAGCCGGTACAATCGGTGCTGTAATGATGTATTCATCTTTACCAGTTGTATATGCTGAAGATTCTGAACCAGTTCCGACGGGTAAAATTATTTACTCCTCAGATTTCGAGGACGGTGATGTTTCTTTATTCTCAAAAAGAAACGACAACGATACAACAGTGGTTTCTGCAAGTACCGATAATGCCGTAAGCGGTACAAAATCGCTCTGTGCAAGCGGACGTACAAAATCATGGAACGGTCCTGCTCTTAAACTCGATAACATCTGCGAACCAGGTACAGCATATCTTGTAAGTGCTAAAATCATGGGACAGTACTACACAAGCAATACCATGAGTTTACAGTATACTGACGCTTCCGGTACTGAACACTATGAGAATCTTGCAAATCTCAACGGTAACGGCTGGCAGGAAGTAAACGATATCAAGATAAGTTTTTCCCCTGATGTAAGCAATGTTATGATTTACTTTGAAGGTGGTACGGATAATATCTATATTGATGACTTCGTACTTAAAGAAGCTCCTAAATATTCTATTCAGGAAAATATTCCGTCACTTAAGGAGGTATACAGCGATTACTTCAGAATAGGTGGTGTTGCTACTGTAAAGGAACTCGCACCACAGTCAACGAAAGACCTTATTTTAAAACACTGCAACAGCTTTACTGCCGGTAACGAAATGAAACCTGATGCACTTCTTGACCAGAATGCTTGTATCGCTATGGCACAAAACGGTGATGATACTAACCCGCAGGTAACTCTTGACCAGGCACGTTCACAACTCGATTTTGCAAGGGATAACAATATTCCTATGCGTGGACACGTTCTTGTATGGCATCAGCAGACTCCTACATGGTTCTTCAAGGAAAATTACGACGTAAACGGTGAATGGGTATCCAAGGAAAAAATGCTGAAACGTCTTGAAAACTATATAAAGAATGTATTTGAGACACTTGAAAAGGAATATCCGGAAATTGACTTCTATGCATACGACGTTGTAAATGAATGCTGGCTTGACGACGGTAAACAACGTCCGGCAGGTACTCAGGAAGAGGGTTCACAAAATTCACCATGGGTTAAAGTTTTCGGTGATAATATGGCATTCATAAAGCCTGCTTTTGAATTTGCTAAGAAATACGCTCCGGAAGGAACTAAACTCTATTATAACGACTTCAACGAATATATGCCACAGAAAACCGATGCTATTATCAAAATGGTTGAAGAGATAAATTCCGACGGTCATTATATTGACGGTATTGGTATGCAGTCACATCTTGATGCACGTTCCGGAAGTGATGCTTTCCCGTCTGTGAACGTATATAAAAAGGCTCTTGATAAATTCTGTGAAACCGGTCTTGATGTTCAGGTTACGGAACTTGACGTTACTGTAAACGATAAAGAACATTTCAAGGAGCAGGCACAGTATTACAGCGATATAATGGATACAATTGTTGCACAGAAAGACCATGTTTCAAGTGTAACATTTTGGGGTACTACCGATGATATGAGCTGGAGAGCTTCTAAATATCCGCTCCTGTTCAATGAGGACTATACCGCTAAAGAAGCATTTTACGCTATAGTAGATGGTTTTTCATCAACCGGAACTACTACAACTACAAAACCGTCTGCAACAACCTCTACTACAACTACTACTGCAACAACTGAAAAACCGTCCGAAACTACTACAACTACTACAGCAACTGTTAAACCGTCCGGTGATATAAAATACGGTGACGCAGATAACGACGGTCAGGTAACTGTTGCTGACGCTGTACTTATAATGCAATATATTGTAAATTCTGATGGATTCCCACTTACAGAACAAGGCAGAAAAAATGCTGATTCAGTCGGAAACGGTGACGGCATAACTACAGCAGATGCTCTTGCTATACAGATGATTAAGATAAATCTTCTTAAACTTGAGGATTTACCACTTGATAGTATTCCAGATTTAGAATAAAAATCAATAAAAAGGACTGACTTAAAAATCAGTCCTTTTATTTTAAGTTTTACATTTTTTTAATGTAAACCATTTTTACAATGCCTGCTATAAGTAACTGACACATAGAGGCAACAATCAATGTATAAAAAACTGTTGTGTTGAAATAGCCGAAAATAGTTCCGCTTAAAATCATTATCATGGAAGTAATCAGTAACATCGGTATACCTGATTTAGACTTTATATATCTAAGTCTTTCATCGTTTTCCTTGTTAAACAGGATTTTCAGTTTATCCGAATCTTTCACTGCTTTGCTGTAACGGATAATAAGTATAACCGCCACCAGTCCAAGACCGGTAATGAATCCACACTGAAAACCAAAAACAGTATTTTCTTTAATACTTTCATTTGTGCCGAAAACATTGAATATTCCCAGTCCTGTCGCCAGTAATACGATAAAAGACATTAAAAAAATTCTTAAAATCAGCTTTTTTCTGTATTTTTCCATTGTATAAATCTCCTTTCATTCAGAATATTTAGATAAATCAAATACTTCTTCTATTGTAAATCCGAAAAAATGCGATATTTTGTACGCAAGAGGCAATGAGGCAATATATTTACCTGTTTCAATAGATGTAATTGTCTGTCTGGTAGTTCCTACTGCTAAAGCAAGTTCTTCCTGTGATAGTTTATTTGTTTTTCTGAGTTCTTTAATTTTCGTATTCAAAAAACACTCTCCTTAAAATGTAAAGTCAACGTTGCATTTTTAGTATAGCATACTTTGCAGAAAATGTCAAGTATATTTTGCAAAAAAATAAAAAAGACTGAAAATTTAAATTCCAGTCTTTTTGTGTTTAAGTTATTCAGATTAATAAGCCTTACCCCAGTATACCATATGTTTAGCAGGTTTTCCGCAACATACACATTTATCGGAAATGTTTTCCTGTTCAAACGGTATGCAACGTGAACCTACACCGGTTTTTTCCTTGACCTCATCTTCACAGGATTCTTCACCGCACCACATGGCTTTTATAAAACCGTCGCCGTTTTCAGTGAGAACGTCTGTTATCTCGTCCAGACTTGTACACGCATAAGTTCTTTTATTCTGATTTTCGAGAGCTTTATTATACATACCGTCATGTGCTTCCCTAAGTTTCTGTATAGCTGTAGTTTCGAGTTCGTCAAGCGGTACGATAACTTTTTCACCGTTCCAACGTGATGCAATGACACACTGATTGTTTTCAATATCACGAGGTCCTATTTCAATACGTATCGGAACGCCTTTCATTTCGTATTCAGCAAACTTCCAGCCTGGTGAATTTTCACTTTCGTCGAGTTTGACACGTATTCCGGCATCTGCAAGACGTTTTTTAAGTTCGTCAGCCTTTTCGAGTACACCTGCTTTATGCTGTGCTACCGGAATTATTACCGCCTGTACCGGTGCTACTGCTGGTGGCAGTACAAGACCGTTGTTATCACCGTGTGTCATGATTACCGCACCTATAAGACGAGTTGTTACACCCCAGCTTGTCTGATGCGGATTAACTCTTTTATTTGACTTGTCCGTGTATTCTATACCGAAAGCCTTTGCGAAACCGTCGCCG
This sequence comes from uncultured Ruminococcus sp., assembly GCA_947177345.1. Classification (GTDB taxonomy): domain Bacteria; phylum Bacillota; class Clostridia; order Oscillospirales; family Ruminococcaceae; genus Ruminococcus. The sequence continues at coordinate 4,132 of CAMWUB010000138.1, forward strand.
AAATAGTGGGAGGTTCCTGCCTGTAATGCTTTACCGTCGTGCATAAGAGCCTCTATTGCATAAGTAGATACAGCACCGGCGAATTTATCACTTTCAGTTTTTCTGCCCTTGACTACCGGCATTGCAAGCGATTCCTCACAGAATTGTGCATAGACATTAAGCATTTTTTCTGTTTCTTCTATAGCTTCTTCAGCAGTCGCATGAATTGTATGCCCCTCCTGCCATAAAAATTCCCTTGACCTCAGAAACGGACGTGTAGTTTTTTCCCAGCGTACAACGCTGACCCACTGATTATAGAGTTTCGGCAAATCACGGTACGAATGTACGATATTTGCATAATGTTCACAGAAAAGCGTTTCAGAAGTAGGACGGACACACATTCTTTCCTCGAGTTTTTCGCTACCACCATGTGTTACCCATGCTACTTCCGGTGCGAAGCCTTCTACATGGTCTTTTTCTTTCTGTAAGAGACTTTCCGGAATGAACATAGGCATACAAACATTTTCATGACCTGTAGCCTTAAACATTCCGTCAAGAATTTTCTGTATATTTTCCCATATAGCATAACCGTATGGGCGTATTACCATACAGCCCTTTACGCTTGTATACTCTACAAGTTCAGCCTTTTTGCATATGTCAGTATACCATTGTGCAAAATCCTCGTCCATTGACGTGATTTCAGTTACAAGTTTTTTGTCTTTAGCCATTATAAAAAAACCTCTTTTCATTAATGTAAGAAGATTATATCACTTTTTCTTACATATGTCAAGATTATTTTTTATCGCTGTTCCTGAGTTTTATAAGAATTTCAGTAAGTTTTTCCGGTAACGGAAGACCGATTCCGGCAGAGTTTTCAAGAATTGATATTCCCTCATTGGAAATATAAAAACCTATCACGACAGAACGGCATACACAACCTGCTCCTATAACCTGAGTATCAAGAATATGTCCTACTGCAACGAGTATCATTATAAAAACTTTCCTCGCTATGCCTCTGAAACCTGCTGAAGAAGATATTTCTTTTCTTATATATGCCGATATTATACCTGTTATATAGTCGAGTACCATAAATGTTATCAGTGCATACAGAAGACCATCGAATTTTCCCCACATGAATCCAGTCTCTTAAACACATCTCAGCCCCCACGAGACGTAGAGGACTATCGTATTCCGGCTTATGCTGGAAAA
>CAMWUB010000139.1 GCA_947177345.1 uncultured Ruminococcus sp.
ATTACTTCTCCGACTTCTTTTTTCAAAGCAGATTTCCATAAAAAGAAATCTGCTTCTTTTTGTTTAATCAGTACCAATTTTATTAACAATATTTCCGGACTTTGTCTACAAAATAGATTTTATGTACATTTTCTATAAATTGCTTGACATTTTTTTTTATTATAATTATATAAAAACTTTTATACGGAGGTTTAATAATGAAGAATAAACAATTTATTTCCGCAGTAATGGCGGTTGCTATGGTAGCTACATCTATGACAGCTTTCAGTGCATTTGCCGACGACGACAAAGAGGGCAATCATATGTCTGATGCTATACCAGTTTCTTTCGGTAAAGAACTTACTGACCAACAACTTTACAGGCTCGATGATGACTGGTACAGTTTTTCACTTGATACAACATCTAAGGTACACCTCTATACTAAATTTAATTTTTATCAGGAATATAACGGAACATACTATGAAATTGTCGATGCTGATAACGATTACAAGACAATTTTTAAATCCGAAAATCTGAAACCTGTTAAATGGGATAAAGATTTTTATCTTCCTGCCGGAAATTATTTCATTCATGTATGTTCAGAGAGCCAGAATTTCAGTGCTAATTATGATATGAATGTAACTGTTGCAACTCCGGAAGAAGACAGTTTCGACGCTCTTTCAAATAATAATCTCGGCAATGCCTCTGCCATTAAGTTTGATACTGAATATACAGGTCATCTTTACGACAATGACGAAGTTGACTACTACACATTCAATTTAGCAGAAGAAGGCATGGTAACTTTAAACCTTGACAGCTCAATGGATAATGTTGACTGGAAAATATATAACAGCGACAAGGTAGCCGTTGAAGAAGGAACTTTTTCAAAATCTGATAACAATGAAGAAGACAGTGGTATTTCCGCAAAGAAGTCATACATAATGACAGCCGGAACTTTCACAATCGGTATAATGAAAAATGATAAATCTGAAAAAGCTTATGGAAACTATACATTAAAACTTGACTATCTCAAGGATTACAATAACTATCATGCAAGCGGAGTTTTCGCCTGTGCTGATATAAACAAGGACGGCTTCATTGATGCCGGTGATGCTACTGTTGTACTTTCGTATTATGCGTATCTCTCAACAGGTGGCAAGGAGTCTGATTTGAATGTATGGTATAACACGGAATTTGCAGAATAATAACAGATATAAAACCGGATTTTTATTAAAAAAATCCGGTTGTTTTAATTTCACACGCCAAACGCAAAAAAACACTCATAAATAAATATGAGTGCATTTTAATATTACTGGTTGGGGTGCAGGGATTCGAACCCCGGAAGTGACGGAGTCAGAGTCCGTTGCCTTACCGCTTGGCGACACCCCAGTGTCATATAATTGTGCTTCATTCAGCTTTTATATTATATCACGTCCGGAATAAAAAGTCAATAGGTTTTTATATATTTTTTTATTTTAATTAAATCCGTGCTATTGCAAAAATACAGAAATCATTATATAATATTCATACAGGAGGATTTTTTATTATGATAAAGATATATATGATAGTCAATCTTGTTGCCGGAAAAGCCCTGATAAGCGAAAATCTGGGAAATATAATAAACGAGTTCACAAAGATAGGCGGTGAAGTGACCGTCCACCCGACACAGAGCGGTGAAGATGCCTCAGAATCGGCATACTATGCCTGTGAAAATAATTTTGATATACTCGTATGTGCCGGTGGCGACGGTACATTATGCCGTTGTATGCAGGGAATCATGAAAAGTGAAAACCGTCTTACAATCGGATATATTCCGGCAGGTTCAACAAACGATTTCGCCCAGAGCCTCGATATTCCGAGTAATATAATGGACGCTGTCCGGTGGATTATCGACGGCAAACCGAAATACTGTGATGTGGGAAAATTCAACGACAGTTACTTCACGTATATATCGGCTTTCGGAGCTTTCACCAATATAACATACGAAACACCACAGAGGATAAAAAATGCAATAGGTCATATGGCGTATATCCTTAACGGTCTTATGCAGATTAAAACAATACGTTCAAAGCGTATGCGTATTGAATATGATGACGTTGTAATTGAAGATGATTTTTTATTCGGAATGGTTACAAATTCAGCGTCTGTTGCCGGAATGCTTTCAATAAACGACTTTATGCTTGACGACGGTGTATTTGAAGTAGTTCTGATAAAAAAACCGGCTAATCTTGTACAGTTGAATCAGATAATCCGCTCACTTATGAACATCTCGGAGGATATAGACAGGGATTATATTAAATTTTTCCGTACAGACCGTATAACATTTACGTGCCTCGACGATGAGCCAGCTACATGGACACGTGACGGTGAGTTTGGCGGAAATGATATGAAATGTGTAATATCAAACTGTCAGAAAGCTGTATCTTTCATGATTTGCGATTGTGATGAGACAAAATTCATGCGTGAAGAAATAGTAATACCTGAAAGTAAATAATGTCCATGTTTTATCGGCTTATACGAATATATATGCGTAAAAAAGAAGAAAGGAATATAATTAAGAATGAAAATCAATAAAAAAATCAAATCATGTTTCCTTACCGCCATGCTTACTGTATCGGCTGTCGTATCGGTATCGGCATATGCAGATGATAAAAAATCTGTATGGTATACCGACGAAAACGGACGTATTTTCTATTACGACGAAAACGGCGAATACCTTACCGGTGAGCAGGAAATCGACAACATAAAGTATCTTTTTTCCGATAACGGAGTACTTAAAACCGGCTGGCGTACCGTCGACGGTCAGCGACGTTATTACGAACACGAAACCGGAAAAATATTATCCGGCTGGCTTGAATACTGCGGAAAAAATTACTACATAGACGAGGAACAGGGAAAAATTACCGGATTTTTCATAGATGAAGACGAAACAAAACATTTGTTATCCGATAAGGGCGAGGAAATCAGGGAGCAGGGTTTTCAGGAATCCGACGGAAAAACCTACTACATAAATGAATACGGTTCACTTGTTACCGGAAAATCTGTTATTGATGATGATATATACTGTTTTGATACAAATTCCGGTTATATGCTTACGGACGGATTCGTTGAAGATAATAATGAAGTATTCTACTTAGGAGAGGACGGAAAAGCATTCAGAGGATTACACGATATTGGCGATTATACATACTATTTCACTGAAGACGGCGTTATGTCACGTGGTGTGACTGAAATAGACGGAAATAAATATTTCTTTTCCGAAAAAGACGGAACTATGTGTATTTCCGACTGGGCAACATCTGAAGATAAAAACGTTTACTACTGCGGTGAAGATGGTATCTGTCTTACAGGCTGGCATGAGATAGATAATACAAGATACTACTTTAATGATGATTGTATCCGTACTACCGGACTTATCACAATAAAAGATGACGGAACATATTTATTTGACGATAATGGCGTTATGCTTACAGGTTGGCAGAAAGTAAATAATAATCAGTGTTATTTTCTGGAATCCGGAAAAATGGCATTCGGCTGGCAGACAATCGACGATGATGAATATTATTTTGACAATTATGGAATAATGAAAACAAATACTACTATTGACGGAAAAACACTCGGTGAAGACGGTAAAGTAAAACCACTTTCAGCGGTACAGCTTAAAGCCAACAGTGTAATAGCCTCTATCGGTACAAGTACGGAAGCTATATACAATTTTGTACGGAGCAATAACAGGTATCAGTATATGGAAGCCACAAAAAGTCAGGCACAGATTGAGGCTATAGGCTGGTCATATTTTGCTAACTATGCGTTCAATAACCGGTTTATAGTATGTTATTATTTTGCGGCTATTACTGATATTCTTTTGAAACAAGCCGGTTGGCAATCAAGAATAGTACACGGAACAGGTACGGGTACAGGTGAACATTACTGGAATGAAGTATACGCTAATAACACATGGTACTGTATTGATACCTGTAACGGTTATAATATGGTAAGTTTCAGTTATTTACAGGGAAAAAATTATACTTTTTCAAAATATTTTTATCCTACATACGATTAATTTAATGTACGAAAAATATCATGAATAATAAGGCAATACTGGTTACAACTGCTATGATACTTGCATTATCGGCAGTATCGTGCGGAAAGGAAGATAGTGAAAGTTCTGTAAGTATAGCATACGGAGAATCTACACGGACTGTCACCACCGCAGAGGCAACGGAAACAGAAACAAAAACTGCTATTACTACCGGAAAAACTAAGAAAACAAGTTCCGGTACTGGTACTTCAACCGCCACTGATACAACGACTTCTTCAGCGGTATCAGGTACGGAAACTACTACAACTGATAGCAATGAAGAAACATCTACTGAAACTACCACATCTGCTGAAAGTTCAGATACGACAACAACAAAAAAATCAGCAGTAACTACATTGACTACTACTGTTGCCAATAAGCCGGAAGAAACTACAGTATCTGTAGAAAATACTACTGCTGAAACAACGGCTACAACTGCTGAAGATACTACAGAAAACACTACTTCTGAACCGGACGAAAGCAGTAACAATGATGATAATAATGACAATGACAATAATAATACTACAGAACCTGAAGACACTCAGCCCCCCGAAACTACAGAACCCACTACCGAAGCACCTACGGAAGACAATACATTTGAATTTAAATTCACTGTCGATAATCTGCTCAATAATGCTTCCGGATTACTTGCAATGCTCGGAACACCGAGTTATTCCGGTGAAGCTCCGGGTTGTACGAGTAACGGAAATGACGTTAAAATATATCAGTATGACGGACTTGAAATACAATGTTATATCGACGGAGCAACAGAATATATATTCAGTATAGAAATAACAAGCGATAAATATATTACAGACCGTGGAATAAAAACAGGTTGTAGCCGTGCGGAAGTAGAATCGGCATACGGTACAGGCGAAACAAGCAGTAATATGACCGTATATTATACCGGTAACAATGAAATGGATATAGAATATGATGGTGATACTGTAGTATCAATATTCTTCTATGCACCCGTATAAAAGGGGGTACTGATTTGGTATTCAGCAGTCCGGTATTTTTGTTTATATTTCTCACGTCGGTATATATTCTTTACAGGATTATACCGACGATTACCGCAAAGAACATACTTTTATTGATTTTCAGCCTTTTATTCTATACTTACGGTGAGCCGAAAGCAGTAGTTTTAATGATTATATCAATAATTATCAACTATGTTTTCGGACTTGCCATGAAAGAAACAAATAAATTCAGAAAAATTTTTCTTGTTATAAGTATAACAGCTAACCTG
>CAMWUB010000140.1 GCA_947177345.1 uncultured Ruminococcus sp.
ACGGTATAATAATCTATATATTTTTTACGAATATGAAAGGTATAAAACATGAAAAGAAAAATATTTATAATTCTTGCACTGGCGGTAATGGTTCTGATATTCCGTTTTTCCATGCAGAATTCATCTGAATCTTCCGGAATAAGCAGTAAAGTTACGGATTTTATATTAAATAAATTTGTCCGTGATTTGTCTGCCGACAAAAAGAAAAATTTTCTTGAAGATGCTGAATATATTATTCGGAAACTCGCACATTTTTCTATCTATACAGTGCTTGGTTTCTGTATATCGTCAGCGGTCGGCAGACGTAGGATTTTAAGTGTCGGAAGTATGATTACTGTATTTATCGGTTTTATATATGCCTGTTCAGATGAATTACACCAATATTTTGTGTCAGGACGTTCCTGTCGTTTTACAGATGTCATTATAGATACCAGCGGAGTTATTACAGGAATAATAATATCAGTTGTATTATTCCGGTTTTGTGACTGGTTTAAACAGAGATTCATGCAATCCCCCTCATGATGAGAGGGAATTTTTTTTACTGCCGTGATGTTCCTGTAGTTACCGTTCCTGAAATGGTAGTAGTTCCGTATGAAGAAGTTGTATTTGTACCTGTTCCGTCTGAAGTTCCTGTACCTGTCACTGTACCTGTGCCGGTTGCTGTAGCTGTACCGGTTGCAGTTGTAGGAATTTCACCGTCTTCATTAGGAAGTACCGCAGTAGGTTCTACACCGTTGAGACCGTAACATTTCTGATATTCAAGAATTATATCACGTATCATATATTTTGAATATTCACCACCTTCGATTACCCCTGCAAAAGCTATTTCAGGGTCATGAGCAGGTGCGAATCCTATAAAAAATGAGTTCTGTTTACTTAAGTCATTCTGGTCAGTCTGTGGTGTACCGGTTTTTATAGCGACATCAAAGCCGAGGTTTGAAAGCGAATACTTATAAACCGGTACATTATGTGATGCGTCAATCATGCCGTTTATAATCGGGTCATAGATGTAATCGTTTGTGAGGTCTATTTTTTCGGCGACTACCGGCTGAGTTTCGTAAATAAGTTCGTCAGTACCGTACTTATAGAGACCATCGACAATATAAGGTCTGTAGCGGATTCCCCTGTTAGCTATCGTACTTGCGACTACAGCCATTTGAAGAGGTGTCATACCACAGTCGTAGTTACCGATACCGGCTTGTATTACAAAGCCGACGTACCACGGCTGACCTCTTTCGGCGAAAGTTTCCGGATTACATAAAAAACCTTCAGCGTCACCTGTTTCGAGACCGGTATGTGAACCCAGTCCGTAAAGCTGTGCATATTTTGTTATATTGTCGATTCCTAAACGGCTTGAAAGTTCATAGAAATAGCAGTTACACGAAACGTTTATAGCCTGCCTTGTGGCGATATAGCCGTGTGTACCGGTACATGAAAACGTTGCACCGTGGAAATTATACCAGTGTCCACAGTAAAGGGCAGTACCAGCATCAACGATACCCTCATTCAGACCGGCTGTAGCGGTAACTGTCTTGAAAGTAGAACCCGGACGATATAACCCATACGTACAGCGGTTAAGTAACGGTGAATCCTCATCATTTAACAAGTCTTCGTAATCTGTGGCGTAATCTTTAAGGTTGTAAGTCGGAGCTGTTGCCATACCTCTGACCGCACCGGTTTTAGCATCGAGTACAACTATTGCTCCTTTATGGACGTTCTGCAAATGCCAGTTTGTATTGATATTCTGGAAATTAGCAAGAAAATTATCAAGTATTCCCTGTAGTTTCAGCTGATATGCACCGTCAACGGTAAGTCTGACAGTACTGCCGGAATTGGTCTCGCTTATTGTCCTGACGTTTTTTACAGAACCGTTTTTTACAGTAATTTCTTCAACACCGTTCTGACCTCTTAATTCAGTTTCCATAGCACTTTCTATACCGCTTTTGCCGAGTGTATCGTTGAGTTTATAGCCTTTTGTACGGAGTTCGTCATATTCTTCGGCGTATATAGGTCCTACTGTACCTATTTCATGCGGGAGAATATCGCCTCTGTTGATACGTCTTTCCGATACTTCAACAGCTTCTATACCGTGATATATATTACTTAGTTCTTTCATATCGGTTATAGTATGCTGGTCTACATCTTCGGCAAGTACGAGGTCATTACTATATGAAAATTCCCTGTCAATCATAGCGTATCGCATACCGGCAATTATGCGTTTTTCGTACTGATTGTATTTATCGGAAATATCATAATCATCAATCAGCTTGTCTATACAGTTTTCGGCGGAGGCGTAAACATTTAAGTGAAGTTTTTCGCATACGTCTGAAACATCTTCTTCTGTAAATTCATATGGTTCACTCATTGTTACCGGAAGACTTTCACGGAATTTATAACTATGTCCGATAAGTGCCATATAGATATTTATCAGTATTTCATTACCCTCCGCATTATCTTCCGGAAAAAATGCTTTCTGAAGAACTATATCGCAACGGGTATCATTAGTGACAAGAAGATTTCTGTTATAGTCGACTATCTCACCACGTGTAGCCCTTACTTCTTTCTGATAGGTCAGTGAATCATCATCTGAAAATATTTCATTGAAAGTATCTCCGCCGACAATCTGGAGTTCCATAAGTCGCATTGAACTCCATACTACAGCGACTACAACCAGTGCTACTATAAGGACAGCCTTTATTGTTTCGGATAAGGTTTTTATACAGAATCACTCCTTTCAAGGTTACTGACGTTCACCGGAACGTATAGTTTCTTCAATGGTAAAATGATTTTTAGGCATAAGAAAATGATTTATTATTCTTATGATAATACATACAAAAAATGAAGATATTACTGTGTATGCCCATATTTTCAGCGTATATTCATGGTAAATTATTTCCGAATCCTCATACTTCCATATTTCATAGTAGAATTTGTAGTCAAGTAAACACTGTATGTACGAAAAAACGGCTGAAATCAGTATGAAAGTAACGAATTTATCACGGAGATAAAATTCATATATCAGCGAGGTAATAACACAGAATATTACAAGTAATACGGCATTGAATCCGAACAGTTTATTACAGCTTACATCTATAAGAAGTCCGCATATCGCACCGGTAACGGCTGAATAGTATATATTATTGTTTACGGCTATATATAAAGCAACCGGAATCAGTATCACCGGTTTCAGAAGTGTTCCGGAAGTCATGAATATGAATCCGGAATATATTACCACATAATATAACAGCCACCTGAAAAACGTCTTGAAAAAAAGTATACGTTTTTCACGGGTAGGTTTAATCCTCATCAGCAGACCCCCTTTTTCCTGTGAAGTCGGTTATCACAAAGACGGATTCAAGATTTGTTACGTCAACACAAGGCTTTATGGTGGCTCTTGCCGAAATGCCGTTTGAATCCATACTGACGTTTTTTACTGTTCCCACTGAATAGCCTTTCGGAAACAATCCGCTTGACCCGTCTGTAATGAGCAGGTCATTTTTTTCAAGTGTGTTATCTGTCCGGAGATGTATAAGGTTTGTCAGTTCCTCACCGGCAGACTTTACAGAACCCTCAATAATTCCTGCGTCGCTTTCGTTTTCAGATGACCTTACCGCTATTGACAAATCCGGTGAAAGTATTGAACGCACTGTTGTGACGTGTTCGGAAACTTCAATAGTCATTCCGACAATACCCTCAGCGGTTGCAACAGGACAATCCGGTTCAATGCCGTCCGCTTTACCGACGTTTATTGTAAATGATTTAAAAGGGTCATTAGTGACATAGCCGAGTACTTTACAGAATCTCGAAGTAGTCAAATCGGGGTGGGCTTTTTTTATGCCTATCAACATACGAAGTTCCTCGTTTTCTATTTTAAGTGATTCGTATTCCGAAAGTTCTTCCTGTAGTCTGGTGAGTTCGTCCTTAAGTGACTGGTTTTCCTGATAGATTTCCTCAGCTTCTGCAACTCTTTCGGCGGTGTTTTCAATCGTCATGCTTATGTGGTTTGAGACCATACGGAAAGGTTTTGAAAGTGTATTTATTATTGACTTTCCGGAAACTGAATAGCCACCCTTTGTGACCGCATATATCATTATACCCACAAGAAAGGCAATCAATGCAAGCAGGAATTTAAAACCCTTGCTTCTGAAAAATTCACGCATAAAGCCTCCTTAATAGTACCGGATATTTTCGGTGAGTGCGTCCTGATAGTCGTTGATTTTTTCAAGGATTTTACCCATACCTTCGGCAACGCAGTCAAGAGGGTATTCGGCTATATATATCGGCATACCAGTCTCACGGTTTATAAGCCTGTCAAGACCTCGTAATAAAGCACTTCCACCTGAAAGGGTTATACCGTTTTCGATTATATCCGCCGAAAGTTCCGGAGGTGTTTCCTCAAGGGTAGCTCTTATGGCATTGACAACACGTGAAAGAGGTTCAACAAGTGCGTCACGTATTTCAGCGGAATTTATTATTATATTTTCCGGAAGTCCGTTCAGCATATTACGTCCTTTTATCTCCATGGAAGATTCCTTTTCATGCGGAAACGCTGAACCGATTTCGAGTTTCATTTTTTCGGCAGTAGGTTCGCCGATGAGAAGATTATATTTTTTCTTTATATAGTTTATAATAGCGTTATCGAACTCATCACCGGCACAGCGTATTGAACGTGATGCGACTATACCACCCATAGAGATGACAGCCACTTCACTCGTACCACCGCCGATATCAACAATCATGCTTCCGGACGGTGAATTTGTCGGCAGACCTGCTCCTATAGCCGCCGCCATAGGTTCTTCAATTATAAGTACATTGTTTTTATTTGCACCGGCTTTCTGACAAGCCTCACGAACTGCACGCCTTTCGACTGCGGTTACACCGGACGGCACACATATTATGACATTCGCCTTTGTGAAAATAGTTCCTTTGAGTGCTTTTTTTATAAATTCCTGTAACATGGTTGTAGCTATATCGAAATCAGCTATAACACCGTCTTTAAGAGGCTTTACGGCTACTATAGAACCGGGGGTTCTTCCTATGATTTCCTTAGCTTCCTTGCCGACGTATCTGCATTTGTCTGTATGAGTGTTCACCGCTACAACGGAGGGTTCACGGATAATTATTCCTTTACCCCTCATATAAACAAGTGTGTTTGCCGTTCCTAAGTCTATTCCAATATCCTTTGTAAACATTCCGCACTTCCTAACTTCTGTATATTTATTATTTTTTTATATTTTTGGCCTAATGATTCATTTCAGAGATGCCCAC